>DASTKE010000054.1:0-11291 GCA_035716105.1 Ktedonobacteraceae bacterium
TGCCAGCATCACCAGCGACGTATGCACAAGCGCGCCCGTATCCAAAGGTTCAAGGTGTCCCCCGGCATCATAGGTAGGCTGTAGTTCGAGTTGTACGAAACCGAGCAGGTAGCTCAAGCAGAAGATGATCGCTGCTCCGAGCATCGCTCCCAGCTTTCTCCGCCCGACCAGCGAACCGGTGAAGGCGCTCGACGCGACCAGAATCAGTGCCGCGATCAATTGAGCGCGCAGTTGATCAAATCCGGTCGTAATAACGGCATTGACCAGATTATTCATCACGCTTCCATAGAACAGGAGCATACCGCTTAGCAGAGCAGCAGCGAGGGAAAGGGCAAATGGAAGCATAGCCAGCAACCGCCTGGCTGTCAAACGTTTGAAATGGAAGCGCGCAAGTGTTTTCATCTTCGTTTCCTGACTTTTCAACAGACCTTTCTTCATCATAGTATAGAGAAAAGAAGCTCATCTCTCAACAGCCATGCCGCGTCCATCGGGTGCAGTTCATTACGGGTCTGGACATTTTGGGGGAGAAAGTCTATACTACTAGCAGATGCTATGTATCATTGTGTTACAAGGAGTGTTTTTCTGCATGGGTGATTCGCACGCGGACAAACCGGCTGGCAAAGGTCCCCGGTCGCTCATACCCCTCCCTATCCCGCTTCCCGTCGATGAGCGCGCTCATAACCGGCAGTTTTTCATGCAGCAACCATCCCTGTGGCAACTCTGCAAGCAATGGCTGCGCTACCACAGCATCCAGATTCGCTGGGATATCGAGCGCACAGTCGCCAGACTCTTCCACCGGCGCTGGGGTGTGTGAACACGATCTGCCGCTATCAAACGAACTATAAAATTAAGCCCGGAGGAACTTCTTCCTCCGGGCTTCCGCACCCTTCCACGCTACAGCCGCAAAATGATGGGGTCTGCTAAATAGGTTCCGTTCGCTTATCAGGTATTTGCGCCAGCCTTTTTCTCCGCCTCCCTACTCTCGTTCTTGCACCAGGCTCGCAACCATCTCATACCCTGCCACATGTCGTTCCCTAAACGCCGCCATGCGTTCTCGCCGGATTGCCCATTCGCCATCCTCCCGGTTCGCAGATGCATCATTCCGTTCGCCCGTCCCTCCATTCCACATCCCAACCCCGGAATCTGGAACACGACCATCACCACGTAGCTTCATGACATATCCTGGCGTTCGCTGGCTCCCCCGATGCGCGATCAGGAATTCCCTTCCCCTCGTCACGGATATACTATACCATGCCTGAATGACGAACTCATGAATGGACAAATGCTAAAGATGAATTTTTTTTCATCTTATGAAACCAGCGGGGTAGCAGAAAAAGATTACAATTTGTTCATCTTTTGCCAGTCCTGCGAAAACTTCTCAACCGCCTGTTCGCTGAGGGGATCGCTGACCATTTCCAGCAGCACCTGCGGCCCAACGGTCAGGTCGTCCGCGCCCGCCAGTAGAGCCTGTGCCGCCTCTTGCTGCGTCTTGATGCTGGCAACAAGAATGCGTGTGGGCTGGCGGCAGTTTTGCAGGATGCTCGCCATATCCGCGATGCGCTCGTTGGCGTCTATGCCCGCTCGCTGCAAACGGTTATAATAGGGAATGATGAAATCGGCCTGCACCATGGCCGCGATATAGGTCTGCGAGACATTCGTCACCGCCGTGAAGGCGATGCGCTGCCCCGCCTTCAGACGGCGTGCCACGCGCACACCTGCATCGGTCATGGGAATCTTGGGGATCACTCGTTCCGGTGCGGCCTGTATATAGTCGCTGGCCTCGGCATACATGCCCTCTTCGTCCGCCGCGCCCGGCTGGATGAAGACGGTACCATCCTGCACGCGCAGCAACTCAGTTAGTAGCTGGCGCGGTGGCAGGGACTGCCCACGCTCGCGTGCCGCCAGCAGAATCGTCGGATTGGTGGTCACACCCGCCAGTGGCAGCGTGCGGCCCACATTCGTGATATCATTGAGAAACGCACAATCAATATAGAGGGCCATCGCCATGCTCCAATCTCGTTTGCTAGCCGAATCGGTTCAACTCACTAACGATGCACACATCCTGGTGCTGAACTCAGCCGCCAACCCATTCGTCGCGCAGGCGGCGCAGCAGCTCGCTCCGGGAACAATCACCCTGGCCGAAGACAGCATCGCCGTCCTGGAAAACGTCGCCTTTCCGTTCCAGCACGTTCCCTTCCATGAGTATACGCTATGTAGAGCACCCGCGACCATAGATATTGCCCTGCTCGACCTGCTCTACCAGCCCAACAACGCCTGGATTCAGTACGCGCTGCGCCTCGCCGCCTACGCTCTGAAACCCGGCGGCACCCTCTACGTTGTCGGAGCCAAAGATCGCGGCATCGTCACTGTCGGCAAGCGCGTGGAGGAAATATTCGGCAACGTGGAAACGTTGTCTATACAAAAGGGACATCGCGTCCTCTCCGCTCGCAAAGATGCCGGAACTCCTGAAATTACGCCCGTAAGTCTGATTGATGCAGAGTTTCCATCGCTCTTTGCCGGGAGCAAGCTGGACGAGGGGACACGCTTGCTGCTGGAAGCGCTGGAGGTGCGCTCGACGGACGAGGCGCTGGACATCGGCAGCGGAGCGGGCCATCTCGGCCTGCATATCGCGCAACTGGCGACAAAGGGCCACGTGACGATGATCGACGCCAGCCTCGCAGCAGTCGCCGTGACGTGGCGCGAGGCCGAGCAGAGCGGTCTGACCAATGTGCGTGTCTTGCCCGGCAACGGCGCGCAGCCGGTGCTGGCGCAGCGCTTCGACCTCGTTGTGACCAATCCCCCGTTCCACCAGGGCGGTATCCAGACCACCGCCATCGCCGAGCGCTTCATTCGCGAGGCGGCGCAGGTGCTGCGCCCTCGCGGTCGCTTCTACCTCGTCGCCAACCGCTTCCTCAAGTACGAGCCGACCCTGCAAGCGCATTTCAAAACCGTCGAGGAGGTCGCGGGAAACACGCGCTACAAGGTATTGCGAGCGACAGGGCCGCGCCTGCGATAATGCAGTTTCACCATTGAACCTGGATATGACATGGAACCAACGTAGGGGCCGATTGATCGGCCCCAGGCCGAAGGCCGATCAAATCGGCGCTGGGCGCGATCAATCGGCCCCTACAGGTACCTGGACGTGCCGCAACACGTCCTGTTATGGTACAATAACCATGTTATTCTATTTCTGCTGTGCCTATCTATGTTTGTCTTGAAGAAGGTGATGATGTTGGAGCAAAAAGATTTGTTGGCCGGGCTGAATGAACCGCAGCGCAAGGCCGTGACGACTACCGAGGGGCCGGTACTGATACTGGCGGGGCCGGGCAGCGGCAAAACCCGCGTCATCACCCACCGCATCGCCTATATCGTCCAGCACGAGCAGATCTCGCCCTGGCGCGTGCTGGCCGTGACGTTTACTAACAAGGCGGCGAAGGAGATGCGCGAGCGATTGGAGCGGCTGGTGGGCATCAACGAGTCACGGGAGATGACCATTGGCACCTTCCATGCTATCTGCGCTCGCGTGATGCGCATCGAGGCCGAGTATCTCGCGCCCCTGGGCCTCAGTAAATCCTTCGTGATCCTCGATACCGACGATCAGACCACGCTCGTCAAACAGGCCATCAAGAACCTGAACCTGGACGAGAAGCAGCACCGCCCCCGGACGATGCAGGGACTGATTTCCCGCGCCAAGAACGATTTGATTGGGCCGGAACTGATGGCCGAGCGAGCGGTGAGGTACAGCGAAGAGGTGGCGGCGCGCATCTACAAGCAGTATCAGAAGCTGCTGCGCGTCAATAACAGCGTCGATTTCGACGACCTGCTTATGCTGACGGAGCAGTTGTGGCGCACGCAGCCGGAGGTGCTTGCCCACTACCAGAGACGCTGGCAATACCTCCACGTGGACGAGTTCCAGGACTGCAACTTGCCGCAGTATAAGCTCATCAAGCTGCTGGGCTACGGCACATCAGAACGGCACGAGGGGTCGGGCAACGTGTGCGTGGTGGGCGACGACGACCAGATGATCTACACCTGGCGCGGAGCCAGTTCCGAGAATGTGCAGCGCTTTGAAGAGGACTTCCCGCGCACGAAGATCATCCTGCTGGAACAGAACTACCGCTCGACGCAGAACATCCTGGACGCCGCGCAGAACGTCGTACGGCGCAACCGGCTGCGCAAGGACAAACGCCTGTGGACGGCCTTGGGAACAGGCGAGAAAATCATCCTGCACGAGGCCCACGACGAGGGCGCGGAAGGGCAGTACGTCGCGCACGAGGTCAGCTTGCTGCTGGCACGCGGCCTGGTGGAGAAGCGCGGCGATATCGCCGTAATGTATCGCACCAACGCGCAGTCCCGCGCTCTGGAAGAGCAGTTCATGCGCGCCAACATCCCCTACAAGGTCATTGGCAGCCGCAAGTTCTACGAGCGCAAAGAGGTCAAGGATATGCTGGCCTACATGCGCTTGCTGGCCAACCCCTACGACGAACTGAGCTTGCTGCGCATCATCAACGTGCCGAACCGCAAAATCGGCCCCAAAACGCTGGGCGATATGAAGCAGTGGGCCACCGACCAGCATATGACACTCTACGACACCATCCAGCGCAGCGCGGAGCATCCCACACTGGGGAAAGCGTCGAAGAACGCGCTGGCGGAGTTCGCTAAACTGATGACCGACCTGCAAAACGCCATCGATGAACTGCCCCTGCCCGAACTGCTGAACCGCATCGCGGAGCGCAGCGGCCTGGGTCCCGAACTGCGCGACCACCCGGACGGGGAACTGGATCGCTGGGCCAACGTCCTGGAACTGCGCCGCGTCGCCGAAGACTACGCGGAAATCGACACGCACGCCGCGCTCGAACTCTTCCTGGAGAACGTGGCCCTCGTCGGCGGAGCCGATACCGCGCAGACCAGTGAAGATGGCACGCTTGTCAACGAAGAGAAATCCGATGCCGTGACGCTGATTACGCTGCACGCCGCCAAGGGGCTGGAATATCCCGTCGTCTTCATCGTCGGCATGGACGAAGGGTCGCTGCCCCATGCGCGTTCGGTGGACAAGCCGGAGCAGTTGGAGGAGGAGCGCCGCCTGGCCTACGTCGGCTTCACTCGCGCCATGCGCCGCCTCTACCTCGTGCGCGCCCGGAACCGCTCCATCTTCGGAGAGAGCCAGTACACCCAACCCTCGCGCTTCCTGGAAGACATTCCCCTCAGCCTCTTAGCCAATCCAGGCAAGACGAAGGAGCGGAATGTGGGCAGTGCGAGCACGAACCGCCGCGCCGATGTCTGGGAGGACGATTTCAACCAGGATACTTACTCCTCGCGAGACACAGGCCGCACATTTGGCAGTGGTCGCGGCAACACCTACAGCGGTGGCAGTAGTGGGAGCGGAGGGAGCGGCAGAACTGGTGCAAGCACGCCCCAGTGGTCGCCACCGTCACGCTCGTCGTCCTACTCGTCGCCCACAGTGCCGCCCTCGCCTTCGCGCCAGGACAACACAACATCATCGCAGGCGCAAAAGCCAGCACAGCTCCCGGCAAAGCCGAAAGAGCAGCTATTCAAGCCGGGCGATAGAGTGCTGCATCCCCTTTTCGGCCAGGGCATTGTCCTCACGAGCAGAATGGAGCAAGGTACCGAATTTGTTGAGGTTCAGTTTCAAGGCAACTTTGGCAAGAAAAGCCTGAGCATGGACTTCGCGAAGCTGGAGAAATTATGAATGGTAGGAACATACGCCTGTAAAAGCGCATATGCGCCTTTACAGGCGTATGTTCCTACCATTCATGCAGAGAAGTACCTTCAGCGTTATCCCCTTGCGGATTGGCTTCTTATGGTGTATGATAAAGCTGGTTTGCAGTCCCATCATAAGAGTGCTAATAGTTGAGTGCGAACCTCTTCTCTCGCACTCCAACGAACTGAAGAAACACACCAAAGAACATTGGGAGGTATGAGTTTATGACTACTGTAAGCACCAGGATTCAGCCCCTGGGCGACCGCGTCCTGGTCAAGCCCCTCACCCGTGAGACAGTCACGGCAAGCGGCCTTGTACTGCCGGAGACGGCCAAAGAGAAGCCCCAGGAGGGCGAAGTGCTGGCGATAGGCCCCGGCAAGGTGTTGGACAACGGCAAGCGCGTGTCCCCGGAAGTCCAGGTCGGACAGAAAGTGCTCTTCGCCAAATACGCGGGTACCGAGGTCAAGATGGATGGCCAGGAGTATTTGATCCTGCGCGACAGCGACATCATGGGTGTGATCGCATAAGTTTTGTATGTTGATTGACTATCGTACAGCAAGCTTCCCCTGTCCTATCTCTATGGAAGCTTGCCTACAAATGTTATGACGTAGGGGCGCTATAATTGCCCCTTGTGAGGAGTGAGTTTCGTGGCAAAGAAGTTAGAGTTTAACGAGCAAGCAAGGCGTTCCCTCAAAAGGGGAATGGATAAGCTGGCCGATGTGGTCAAAGTTACACTTGGTCCCAAGGGCCGCAATGTGGTTCTGGAAAGAAAGTTTGGCGCGCCGCTGATTACCAATGACGGCGTGACCATCGCCCGCGATATCGATCTCGCCGATATGTTCGAGAACATGGGCGCGCAGTTGCTCAAAGAGGCCGCGACCAGGACTAACGACGTGGCCGGTGACGGCACCACGACGGCAACCGTGCTGGCACAGTCCATCGTGACCGAGGGCTACCGCAACCTGGCGGCGGGCGCGAATCCGATGATCCTGCGCCGTGGCCTGGAAAAGGGTGTCGAGGCCGTCGTCAACGCCATCAAAGCCGAAAGCAAGACGGTCGACACGGAGGAAGAGATCGCGCAGGTGGCCTCGATTTCGGCCAACGACAGCGAGATCGGCAACCTGATCGCCGAAGTGATGTCGAGGGTTGGCAAAGACGGCGTCATCACAGTGGAAGAGGGTCGCGGCCTGGCAATGGAGACGGAGTATACCGAAGGGATGCAGTTCGACCGCGGCTTCCTCTCCCCCTACATGGCAACCAACCCCGACCATACCGTGGCTGACTTGAACAATCCCTATATTCTGATCACTGATAAGAAGATCAGCGCCATTGCCGATATCCTGCCCCTGCTGGAGCGCATCCTGCAGTTGGGTCAGAAGGAACTGGTAATTATCGCCGAGGACGTGGATGGTGAGGCGCTGGCGACACTGATCGTCAATCAGATGCGCGGTGCCTTCACTGTGCTGGCGGTCAAAGCCCCCGGTTTCGGCGACCGCCGCGACGCCATGCTGGAAGACATCGCCATCCTGACCGGCGGCAAGGTCATCACGGAGAAGGCCGGGCTGAAGCTGGAGATCGCTACTATCCAGGATCTCGGTCGTGCTCGCCTGGTAACGGCCAACAAAGACAACACCACCATTGTTGATGGCGCTGGCAGCGAGCAGGCCATTCAGGCGCGTGTGCGCCAGATTCGTGCGCAGATCAACGAGACCACCAGCGACTATGACAAAGAGAAGCTCCAGGAGCGCCTGGCGAAGCTGGCCGGTGGCGTGGGCGTAATTAAAGTCGGCGCGGCCACCGAGGTCGAGCTGAAAGAGAAGAAACACCGCGTGGAGGACGCGCTGTCCGCCACCCGCGCAGCCGTGGAAGAGGGCATCGTTGCAGGCGGCGGCGTCGCGCTGGTCGATGCCATCCCCGCGCTCGACAATGTGCAGGCCGCGGCGGGCGACGAGGCGACGGGCCTCAACATCCTGCGTCGCGCCCTGGAAGAGCCACTGCGCCAGATCGCCATCAATGCTGGTCGCGACGGCGCGGTGATCGCCAACGAGGTTCGCTCAGGCAAGACGGGCCACGGCTTTGACGCCCTGAACGGCCAGTTCGTCGACATGTTCCAGGCAGGTATCGTTGACCCGGCCAAAGTGACGCTCTCGGCCCTGCAAAACGCGGTCAGCGTCGGCGGCATGTTCCTCACCACCGATACCCTGATCAGCGAACCAGCCGAAGAGCCTTCCGCCGCTGCCGGTATGGGCGGCATGGGTGGTATGGGTGGTATGGGCGGCATGATGTAATCCTGCTGTATCAGAAAAGAGACGAGCAGGCAAAGGGTGCTGCGTGGCTCAGCCACGCAGCACCCTTTGCTTGCTCGTCTCTTTTCTGATACAAGATCAATACCATCCCCAGGGCTGACTGCGGTTCACTTGCGGGTCGCCGGTATAGGTGAAAGCTGTGTCATAGAGGTGTCCGTTGAGCAGATACCAGCCTGCCAGCGCGCCAATTTCGTCGGAGTATTGTACTATCCAGTTCTGGTTCGACCAGTTGACATCGCCGGTGTTGTAGCCGATCAGCGCGTGCCTGAGCAGTTGTATACCAGTATAACCACTGGCCACTGCCTGCCTGGAGAAATGGATCAGGTGGCGAATACCCATGTATACAGAGATGCCAGGATCATAAAAATTCTGCGGCGTAAACGTATATTGCACCATCTCCGGCACATCATGTTCGGGCGCGTAGCTGGGATTGGCGTTCGCGTAAGCCGTCTCAGCCGCCTGAAGGGGACCATAGGAGTGGGAAGGGCCGCTGCCCGTTTCCAACGCAGCATTGAGCGTCGACTCCCGTGAAGCCATGCCCAGGAAGAAGGCATATGCTTTCTCCTTCGTGCTGAAGCCCAGCGCGCTCTGCACCACACCCCAACTATTATCGATCTCTTTTTCAATCAGCACCTTCACCTGCTGCTTCGTCATTGCCCTGGCTCCCGCCTGCATAGCGCTCACCGATGTTCCCACTGGAAAATAGCGCAATCCTGGCCCTGTGCTTCCTGGAGGGTTGCCTTGAGCAGGTGTCGCCGTTGGCTGAGGAGCCTTTGTCGGGGTTTTCGTCGGCATAGTCGTTGGTTGTGCGTATACCTCGATAGCCTGCGTATTCCATTGTTGCGCCGACTGTGAGATAGACTGTGTTAGCGAGGTAGGGCTTTTCTGTGGGGTATTTTGCTGTACCGGGCCGCTGAGCATGTGCGAATCCATGACCTGGCTGAACCCTTCTCTCACGACAAACAACACACACATAGCTCCGATCAGGAGCGCGATGCGCGCCTTCTTCGTTTGGAATGGTCTATGCATAAGCGGTTCCTTTCAACATGCGGATCAATAGGTTGCTGTGAAAAAGGGCCTCTGGCATGTCATTCTGAGCGCAGCGAAGAATCTCTGGCAATCAGCCGCTCGACCAGGCGGATGGGAGATTCTTCGCTGCGCTCAGAATGACACGTCTCAGCCGGTTTTTCATGGCTAGCTAATCCCCAGTTATCTTGTCCCCAGAGAATAGCCTGTGAAGCGCAGGGCGCAGTACATTGCCATATCTCTGATCAGTATACATACTACCAGAAATTCTCTATAGCATCTCGCTCCGGGCCTGCTTGCTTATCTGAAAGTACTACCTCATGGTTAAGCATACTGTGTCAGAATAGCAGATGAGAACGTAAAAGTGCCGCGTTTTCGTATGAGAGTTCTGATATAATAGACAAACACACCCACTCGCAGGTGTCGCGGCTTCAGCAACCGACTAGCCCTATAAGGGCGCAAAGAGAGAAGAGAAAAGTCATGTCTGATAGCTATTTCCCGACAACACATTCCACCCTCTCGTCTGAGGCGCTGCTTTCGTATGTGCAAGAACGATACGATATTGGCGATATCATCCAGTGCAAATTCCTCAATCAAGGTTTGAACGATACCTACCTGCTGCAAACCATTGAAGATCGCTACATTCTCAGGGTCTACCGCGCAGGTTGGCGCACGCTCTCGGATATTCTCTACGAACTGGATATGCTGCTCCACCTGCACCGCAAGGACGTGCCGGTCTCGTATCCCCTCACGCTGAGAGATGGGAACATAATCTCTACATTGAATGCTCTGGAAGGGACAAGACAGGCTATCCTCTTCACCTACGCGCCGGGAACGCCTGAGCCGCGTCCGAGAGATGAAGCCTACAGCGCAGCCTATGGTCAAGCTGTCGCCGAAGTGCATAACGCGCTGGAAGATTTTTCCAGTCCTCATGCACGCTTCCACCTTGACCTCGATCACCTGCTCGACGCTCCTTTACAAATCGTACTACCCTCGCTTACAGAGCGACCCGACGATCAGACATATCTTCTTCGCCTTACAGATACGCTCAAGGAGCGATTGAACGATCTTCCACTCAGTGCATTGGAAAGGGGAGCCTGTCATGGCGATTTTCATGGTGGCAACGCGCATATCACGGAAGATCGGCAGGTGACTTTTTTCGACTTCGATTGCTGCGGCCCCGGCTGGCGCGCCTACGATATCGCCGTCTTCCGCTGGTCAATAGAGCTGAGCAAGGGCGGCGAAACGCTCTGGGAATCCTATTTAGAGGGATACACGCGAAACAGGGCCATTCACGAACTGGATATGGAAGCGATCCCGTTGTTCGTGGCGATCAGACACATCTGGCTGCTTGGTCTCCATGTGCATCTTGGAGCAGACTTCGGCTCTGGCTGGCTGAACAAGCAGTATTTTGACAGGAATATGAGCTTCCTCAAGAAATGGGTGGATGAGCATATCATAGATCATAAGGAGTGAGTGCATGAGCGGTATCCCAATTGCCTTGACCTGTGGCTTCATCTCCTCCGGCCCGGAGCGCATCTATTACGAGACAGCCGGGCAGGGAGAGACGATTGTGCTTTGTCATGGGCTGGGGGGCAACCATGCCGTCTGGTTCCAGCAAGTGCCGATCCTGGCGCGTTCCCATCGCGTCGTCGTGTGGGATCAGCGCGGCTTCGGGCGTTCCACCAACCGGAGCGGAGATGTAAGTCCTGCAGCCGCTGTCAGCGACCTCAAGGCACTGATGGATCATCTTGATATTCAACAGGCACACCTTACTGGTCAATCCATGGGTGGATGGACGATTGTGGGTTTCGCCCTGGCCTATCCCGAACGGGTGCGTTCACTCGTGATCGCCGACTCCCTCGGCGGCATCTACACGCCGGAGATCGAGCAAGGCTTCGACGCCTTCCTGCGCGTAGCTGCAAATGCTCCTGCTACGGAACAACTCCTGCTCGGCCAGCATCCCGCGATAGGAAAAGCCTTGACACAACATGATATCGTGCGGGCGTATCTCTACCAGCAGATCGGCAGCTTTGGCGAGCCTCCACCTACCGGTAAGGTATTTAGCCTACTTAGAGCAACCTCTTATCCTCACGCCGCGCTACAGGCACTGAGACTGCCAGTCCTCTTTATCGTTGGCAGCAATGATCCACTCATCCCGCCAGCCTGGGTTCGTCAGGCCGCGACCATCGTGCCATCGGCACGTGTGGTAGAGATTCCGGGAACCGGCCACTCCC
>DASTKE010000055.1:0-2254 GCA_035716105.1 Ktedonobacteraceae bacterium
CCTGCTACCGCTCCGGTCGCGGCAACCGCCCCCTTCAACAGCGAGCGGCGTGATCTGGCCCTGCCAAGTGATGCCAGCAATTGTTCTGTGGCAGCTTCCTTCGAGATGTTACTCATGAAATTCGCCTACCCTTTCCAGGTATGTTGCGTTGTGTCGTACCTGACACATGTCCATAGAAGATGATCGATGATTGCTCTCTGAAAAAAAAGCGCAAATATCTTCTATGGGGGCTTCTGAAGCCACCTGCTCCAGAAAGAAGCTTCTCCAGGTTGCGTCGTGGTTGTCCACGATGGGCGCATAGACAACACTGGTACCGCTTCTGACTGGTTACTACGCCAACGTTTCTGTACCAGATTACATCATTTCATGTATTGCTGAGTTCGTTTTCTCAAAATGATCTATTATTGGGGCTGGTTTCGGAATAGAAATTTAGATACATCCATAGTATTGCTAGAGACGTATTCCTCTATGACAGGTTTTTGGAAGCAGAAAAGTGAAAGGAAGAGATAATGTTGAAGGCGAAACGCCTGCTTATCCTGCCCATCCTGGCTTTGTTGGCAGCCAGCACTGGCATTGGAATCGCTTTTCGGCGTACAATAGCAAAAGAACATATACTCAACAAGGGACGATAAAGAGGAAATTGTATGATGTTTGTCCGGCTGCGGTTCTCCATGCTCGCGCTTTTCTGCGTAATGGCGCTCAGTGGTTGTGGCATGTTCTCCACAACCACGCTGGGAACATCGCGTCCCACGTCGGCAACCCACACAGCGCATAGCGCACCCACTCCCACGCCCCAGGCCACGGCAGTGCAAAACATTGCCTATCCAACACGCTTGCTCATTCCGGCCATTGGCGTGAACTCGGCTGTCGAAAAAGTCACCATTCTTGCCAATGGCGACCTTGCCACGCCCACCATTCATCCCTGGGACGACACGGGCTGGTACGATCTCGGCACTGCTCCCGGAGAGCGCGGCAGCGCCGTTATCGATGGGCATCTTGATCGTCCGGGTGGTGCCGCAGCCGTCTTCTGGTACCTGCGCAACCTGAGCGCTGGCGACGCGGTGATGGTTACGAACTCGCAGGGAAAAACGCTGCACTTCCGTGTGACCCAGGTCGCCGCCTATCCACCGCAGCAGGCCCCCTTGCAAAACATCTTCGGAAACAACAGTGGCAAGTATCTCAACCTGATTACCTGTGCTGGCGACTGGATTCCCAGCCAGCACCAGACCACCCTGCGCCTGGTAGTCTACACCACGCTCGTCTCCTAATTGTTCTCGTCTATACGCGGACCCGGCACATCCGGGCTGGGTCTGGTGCCAGGCAGACGCGGGTCCATGCCTTCAGGCTGCTCAAAGAAGCTCGACGAGGCATTGAGGTCGACCGCTTGATCGGGCCGCAGAGTATCGGCAGCGTCCTTACCCGTGCTTGTGCCATGTTTCGTCTCTTCAGCCAGGGGGGTGTAAGCATCGAAAGCTCCATGCCGGTGCAGGATTTCTCGCGCCTCGTGCGCCCGCTCACCGGCCTTCACCGTCACAATGCTGCGTCCCTGCTTGAATTCGTTTCCCGTCTCGCCCTTCTCCGCTGGCAACAGCCCTTTTTCCACTGGATGCTCACTATCCTCCCCATGCTCCCCATGCACCATACATTCGATCTGGTCGGCACCAAATCCCGCCCGGCGCAGGTCACTGATTGCCTGGTCAGCCTGCAAACGATCCTCAAACACACCTACCACTGTCGAACCTGGTATGATTCCCATTTGGCCTCCTCAGTAAAAGGAACAGCAGGCATGAATCTTGCAAGTCTGCAAGAATTCATGCCTGCTGCCCTTAGCTCCTAGTCAATAGGGGTGCGAGTCTTCTGCTGTATCGCTCCGTCGCGGTTCAGTATCGCCTCGGCCTCCTGCTGGCGGCTCACCTGCCCCATCAGGGTTGAGTATCGCAAATCCGATCTGCTTTTCCGTAAAGCCCACCTTCTCAAGATCAGCCACGGCCTTCTGCGCCTGCGCACATTCCTGGAACACGCCAACTACTACCTTTCGCTCAGCCATGAAAACGCTGCTCCTTTCACATCAATCCAATCTATTCCAGTATTCAAATTGCCACTTTCAGTATGCATAAGGTGACACGAACGCGATTGGGAAAAAGATACGAGAGTTTCTTTTTCAGATAGCCGCTTGACACCTCTTACCCTACCCTCTATAGTAGGAGAGCGAACAAAAAGACGATGTTCAATGGTAGAATATACATCACACATT
>DASTKE010000056.1:0-12577 GCA_035716105.1 Ktedonobacteraceae bacterium
CACATGACGCGCTCGCTCAGTAAATCTATCAAACCTGTCCCGTTCGGAACGTTTGCCAGACCCGCGTCTCATAGGTTTTCCTCCTCCTTCGTCATAAGAGCATGAAAAACGCCCTGTTTACTTCATATTAGAGGTCTACCACCTGTATATACAGCGTTTACTCCCCAAAACGTTCCGTTGTAGGACACCTCGCCATAAAATGCTCAAAAAGAGGGGGCAATCCAAATGGGCAAAAAAGCGGCAGTTCTCTTGACGCTTGAGGGCTATCTATGCCATACTGGTTGTAGGTTGATGGATTTCATTTCTTAACGGGTATCTGAAGGAATGCTGATGCACGCTCAGATGTAGCTGTTCTGGCCCGCTAGTTCTGGCTCATACCTCTTCACGCCAGATTCCCCTGGTGTATTTACTTATGCCCGCGCACCCCCTTGTGGCTTTTCCACTCCCATTTTCCCCATGAAAGCACTACCGGTAGTGGTTGTTGTAGGGGAACACTAGAAGAAAAATACTACAGCTTCAGACAAAGAAAGGAAAAGTCATGAATGAACACCAGCAACCAATGGGGCGCGAGCGCTGGCCATTGCTGGAAGCCGTCAATATGATCGAGATGCTGTCCTACCTGGGGACCTCACCGCTGGCCGAAAGACAGGTCACAGACGAGATTGAGTGGGTCATCACCGGAGTATGGGACAACACCTTCAATGGAGTTGTGCGGGCGCAACTTTCAGAGGCGCACGTGGATCAGGTGATCGACGAGGTTGGGAGGCGCTTTCAGGAGCGAGATATTCCGCATCTGTGGTTTCTGAACAGGGACAGTCGCCCTTCTAATCTGGAGCAGCTTCTCCTGGCGCATGGCTGGGTGCGGCTGCGTGATGGCGTTGGAATGGCGATAGATCTCTCAGCAATCGCCAAGCCGTTCCCGCCACTACCAGATCTAACAATCGAGCGGGTTGTAGATGAAAAGGGAGTAGCACAGTGGATCGATCTGCATCCACATTATCTGGAGAACGACCAGCGAGATGAGCCGCGAGAACGGCTCTACATCAGTCTCGGTTTGGACGGAGATCAACCCCTGCGTCACTACATTGCCAGGTTAGGTGGAAAGCCAGCAGGAGCGCTCTCGCTCTTTCTTGGGCAAGAGGCAGCAGGCATCTACAATGTCGAGGTCGCGTCTGCCCTGCGGCTTCGAGGAGTGGGAACTGCCATGACGCGAGCGGTGCTTGAAGAAGCACGCAGACTTGGCGCTCGTGTTGGGGTACTGGGTCCGACCCGCGAGAGCCGCTCGATGTATGAGCGCCTGGGCTTTGTTTTGCACCGGCAAGCCCTGCCGATGTACTGGTATCCGCTCAAGCTGTAGCCGACCAATAGTCCCATCAAAGTATCCTGCGCACCATTGACAGACGTACCTGATAGAGGGTATTGTCGTGTTCGTGGAGTTACTGTTTGCAGTTTCACTACCTGAACACAAGGCGAATTGTTATCGAGAAGGAGGAACAAGAACGATGGCTGAGGCATATTGCGTCAAATGCAAAAAGAAGACCGAGATAAAGGATGGACACGAGGTGACGATGAAAAACGGCAGGGCGGCCATGAAGGGAACGTGCTCCGTCTGCGGCACTTCGGTGCAGAGTTTCGTCAAAGGGAAAAAATAAGCCAGGGTTGAGAGCTAACTCAGCCCTGAGCAGGTCGTTTTTGTGGCGTGACCGCCGCAGTGTAACACCCCCACGTATTGCTAAGCGTGGGGGTGTTCGATTTTTACCTCCTCCACGAAGGTTCATTTGTTCCACCAACGTTCGAACTGCGAAGAAGGTAGCGCGTACTACCTTCGCTCAACATCTGTCAAACAAGTAAAAGCGTATGAAAACATTCCAACATACCCCTGACACTCAACGGCGGCGACAGCGAGTCAACCGCCTGCCAGCAGCGTCGCTCTCAAAACGACGCCGCTCACGAGGCCGACTGCGCGCTATCATCGTGATGCTTGCCCTGTCACTCAGCAGCATCGTCATTTTGACGGCGCTTGCCTATCATTTCACTGCATTGAGTGGAACGCCTGGGAACGTGGTCGGCAATTCACCCGCGTTTCAGCCCTCACAGTCTGTAACTCCTCTCCCACCTATCATCGCAAATGGTCGCTTTCATGAATATCCCCTGCCGCAGACGGATAGCGAGGTCATGCCGCCTACTATCGACCACGAGGGAAGGCTGTGGTTTGGTGAGATGGGCAAGAATGCGTTGGCTGTCTTTGATCCTCGCACGCAGACGTTCAGACAGATGACACCACCGCGTGGACACTATAGCATTATGGGCGTGCAGGTAGCTCAGGATGATACCATCTGGTTCGCCGAGCAGGATGCCAACTATATCGGACACTACATTCCAGGCACTGGGCGCTTTCAGATCTATCCCCTGCCAGAAATTCCACAACCTGCTTCCAACAATGCAGGCACATCGTCCATGCAGGCAAGCGCCCCTAACGAGCTGGCATTTGACACGCACGGCAACCTCTGGTTCACCGAATTCAACGCCGACGCGCTGGGCTGGCTCGACACGCATACCGGCCATATGCGGCACTATCCACTTCCAAAGTCGTCCGTTGGCTTGAAGCTTGCCCCCTTTGGTATCGCTATCGATCCTGAAGGGATGATCTGGTTCACCGGTGCAAATAGCAACCAGTTCGGGCGGTTCGACCCGCTAACAGACCAGTTTCGCTTCTTTTCCTGGCAAAGCTCGCACGAACCATTCAAAGAAATCGCCAGCGATGCAAGTGGGACGCTCTGGCTTACCACCTTCACCTCCAATCTCCTGCTGCGCTTCAACCCGTCAAGCGGCGCGTTCGTTCCCTACCACGCGCCATCTCTGCATAACCAGGCGGCCGGCGATTCTGGCTATGGATTGGCTGGCCTGGCAGTCTCTCCCAAAGGTGATGTATGGATTACCGATCCGGCGGAAAATGTCATTGCTCGCCTGGATATAGCTACACAGCGTTTCACGTATTACTCTATCCCGACACAGGCCAGCCTTCCTCTAGGTATCGTCCTGGGGGCTAACCATACTACACTCTGGTTTACAGAGGTAAACAAAATCGGCCTGTTGGAACTGTAGATTGGAATTGCAAAGAGCCGGTTGTATCAAGCATCCTGCAAGGCTGTTCGATACAACCGGCTCTTCGCAAATGCGATGCCTTCCAGTGTTAAAGAGCGTTCAGGAAGTAACCACGATTGTGGCGGTCATGTAGGGATGGACAGAACAGTGATAGTGATATGTCCCGGCTGTATTGAACGTCATCGAGAACGTTTTTTGCTTCTGGATGATACTGGATGCGGTAAAGGCTCCATTATCGCTGGTGACGGTATGCGGTGCATCACTCGTATTTGTCCAGACAACCTGCGTTCCCACCTTGACTGTAATCATGGCAGGCTGGAACGAGTACTTTTCACTCTTCTCAACGATACTAACCTTCATCACGACCGGCTGCGGGGTGGCTGTCGGCGATGGGGTGGGACTTGGTGTCGGCGTTGGCGGCGTGGTCGCCGTAGGAGCGGCGGTGCTCCCTGTGGAGGTTGAACCTCCACAGGCGGCTAAGAATACGGTTGCCGCCAGCATAAGCGACAATACCATCCAGAATGATCGAAGGCGCGAAGCATGACGGGGCAGATGTGTTTTCATTGGCAATCTCCTCCACGTGGATTCATATGAGCAACTCAAAACATATTGAGCCATCTGTAGAGAAGTACGTTATTGTGTTACAGCGCGCCGCTTATCATCTTTCCCGCCAGCACCGATCCCTTTAAAGACCGAAAGCATACAAATTCCCATCAAAGTTGCCGATATATAACATGCCGTGCGAGATAGAAGCCGCACCATCGAACGTCGATTGGTCACCTCTATCTTTATACACAAAAAGCATCTTACCCGACTTTGCGCTCACCACAAGCAGAGAGCGGCCCTCTCCGACCACAACTACCCCTGGAACAGCAGCAACAGCTGCCAACACCGGCCCGTCAGTGAGACAGTGCTCCCAGATGACGGCTCCGCTGGATGGGTTGAGCGCCCGTAGTCCTCCTGAACACTTTGCGCCCTGGATAACCGTGTTTCCTCCGGCCACGTAGAGTCTGCTGCCATCCCAGGCGCTCGGCGAGATACTGCCTTGCCCGCACGATGGGCAAGTACCCGCTTGTGCAATAGCGGCTTGCCAGACCGGCCCAGCACTGATATTGCCGCGATCAAAGGCGTAATAGATACCGTTTTTATGAGCGATGCCCACCAGAGTGTGGACAGTTCCCCTGATGTGTGCCGTAAAAAGCGTCGGAGCGGAACCAAAATCGCTATCAATCACCCATTGCGATTTTGGCACCTGCCAGTAACTGACCAACGAGAGGTCTGAGGCACGCAATTCAATAACTGATGTGACGAAAGGTTCTGTCGTCCAACAGGTATCCGGGCTGCCACTGGCGAAATAGAGTTTTCCTGTACCCTCGTCAATGGTAGGAGAGTCCCATATACCACCGCCGATACAGCCATTGGGTACCACATCAAACACGTGCTGTACAGTTCCTGTTGCCTCGTCCAACTGGAAGACTTTGCCCTGCACTGTCGGGCAATCTCCAAGCGATGACAGGCCAATATAAATGCTGCCATGATAGGGAACTGGCGAACTCCAGATAAAAGCGGCTGGTGGAGACCCTAGAGGAGTTTTCCAGATCACCGCTCCAGTAAAAGCATTGAGGGCGTAGAAAGAGGCATTTCCGCCGCCGACAAAGATCATTGGCGCGGCAGTTCCCTTCATCGTTACCGCAGCCGCTGTGGCTGTACTCGCTACCCCGATGAGCGAACCACACGCGTGTGTCCGGCCCAGATTGGTCGCCCAGATTTCCTGACCGTTCAGACCTGTCGCGTGCTCCAGACCATCCCATGATCCCCAGAAGATCAGACCAAAGGCTCTCACTGGCTGAGAGCTGATTCGATTATCCGCGTGATCCTTCCAGTGCAGCCGCAATTGAGCAGCGTTAGCCTCGGTAATACCGACTTCGGCGCTGTTGAAACCACTTCTTTCGCCGCTCATCAAATAAGCGGACCAGTCTCCTGGCACCACCTGGGTTGGCAGCTCAAGAGGAGCTCGTTGGGCAATCACAATTCGCGTTTTATGCGCCATCGTTAGCCTATTGGCTTCTTCAGTTGCCACCTTCGGATACGATGAGGCAAATAGAGGGCGACAAGCGGATACACATAAAGCAAGCAGCAGAATCGCCGGCAAGAGATACTGAGCGCAGGACAGCTTCATGCCTCGCTCATTGTAGACCTTCATACTGGTCTCTCGTCTTTCTTAACGTATTTCCCCCCATAGAACATAACGAAGTATATGCAGATATATAATCTCTTCGATACTATCGGGCTGTGAAAACACGAAGAAAGGGTGAGGAAGCCAGTTCAAAAGGGCAATAATGGACGACTCTACTCATTGGCAGGCACAATAAAGCAACAGTGCATCGTTTCGCCGCGCTCGCATTGCTCTTGCAGCGACACACCGACCAGTTCTGTCAGCAGCGCTTCCGCCAGGTGGCAGACTTCCGGGTGGCTGGGAACGGCAGCAGCCAGGGGACAGCTGTAGCCGCGAATGCAGTAGTGTCCGTTGCGCGTCTCAAGCTCCGCCAGTCCTCCAAGCTCGTTCAGCACCTCTACGGCAGCTTGCAAGCGCGTGCGCAGGTCTCCTACTGGAATGCTCCATTTGGCAGCAATACGCCGACCAGCATCACAGAGAGCCGCTTCCAGGTCCTCTGCTGACATACGTTCAGAAAGCACTCCCAGGAGCTGGTGAAGTACCGCGCCGTACGCCTTTGGAAACAATTGCTCGGCCCCCGGAGCAAGCTCGTAGACGACGGCGGGTTTGCTTCCACTCCGGCGCATACCCTTTTGCTGAACCATCCCATCGCGTTCGAGCGTCGCAAGGTGGGCGCGAATAGCGTTATCCGTCAGGTTGAGCGCCTGCGCCAATTCATCCACGGTTCGCCCCTCACGACGCAGCAACATAACAATCTGCCCGCGCGTGCTGGCAAAAAACCGTTGATTCTGCTGTGAAACGGACATCTCTTTCCTCCTCTATAGTGCAAAGTATAGCCACATTTCATTACTTTGTCAAGTAAGTCAAATAAATCATTGACTTTCTGCGATAAATATGGTATAAAAAATGACACGGACGTAAAAACAGTTTATTACGAAGGAGTGCCTGCTATGTGTGAAACGTGTGGCTGTCAGGGAAATGTTTCCGCGATTTCATCCAGCATTTCCATCTCCGCGACCTCTGCTACGGATACTGTTACTGAAGCTCCTGCTGCGCCCCAGCCGTTTCCAGAACGACTGAGCGACGCATTGCAACATGGGGTTCAAGTGCTGGTTGGCGCGAATCGGAAGCCGCCGCGCCGCTTCAAGAGCCTGCTCAACGGCACCTGGTTCGGGCATCCGCTCCACCCGGCGATCACCGATGTTCCTATCGCTTCCTGGATGCTTACCGCCGTATTTGATGTGATCTGGCTCATCTCGCCCGCGACATTCTCCTGGGCGGCACGCGGCGCTGAAGTGACGGTTCTGGTTGGCCTACTGGGCGCGCTCGGTTCAGCCGTGACCGGCCTAACCGATTGGAGCGATAGTTATGGCGCGGAGCGTACCATCGGCCTCTATCACGGGCTGCTCAATGTTGCAGCCACCATCCTCTACCTGGTCTCATTTGTGCTGCGGCTTCTACAGCCCTCTGGCGAGAACATTCTCGCGGCCATCATCGGCTTTGCTGGTCTGGTTGTCGTAGGAATTGCAGCCTATCTGGGAGGCGAGATGGTCTTTACAAAAGGCACGGGCGTCAATCACACGGCCTGGGAAGCGGGCAGTGACGATTACGAGGCGGTGTTGCCATATGAAAGCGTCAAGGAAAACACCTTGTACCGCGTCACGGCAGCCGGTGTGCCAGTTGTGCTGTTGCGCCGGGGTTCGCAACTGTATGCCATCTCAGCAACGTGTTCTCATGCAGGAGGGCCACTGGACGAGGGTACATTAACGGGTGATGTTGTAGAATGTCCCTGGCATGGCTCCCGCTTCTGTATGCGCGACGGGCGTGTTCTCACCGGCCCGGCCACTGTCAAAGCACCACGCTATGATGTGCGCGTGCGCGATGGGCAGGTTGAGATAAAACGCAGCGAGAGTCACTAAGCTGACCTTTGAGTAAGGAAAGAAGTAACGAATGTTTATTCAGCAGGATATCGACGACCTGGAGATACACAGGGCGTTGGAATTGCAGCGGCGCTCTGTTTCAGGCGAGCAGATGCGCAAATTCGAGGGGTATATGGCCGAAATTTTCGCGGCATTGGGCATGGATATGAACACACCCTCGACATACGAGACGCCGCAGCGTTTTTTGCACGCTTTGTTCGAGGCCACGGAGGGCTACGATGGCGACCCGAAGCTGCTTAAGCTCTTTGACACCGAGAGCAGAGGGGAGACAGATTGCCAGTTAAGCCAGGTCATCGAAGGGCCAATCCAGTTCTATGCCCTGTGTGAGCATCACTCGCTCCCATTTTTTGGACGCGCCCATATCGGATATATCGCGGACGAACAGATTCTGGGCATCTCCAAGTTCACGCGCCTCGTGCGCCTGTTCGCGAAACGCTTTACGGTGCAGGAACGGCTGGGCCAACAAATCGCGGAAGCGCTCATCACCATGTTGAATCCAGCCGGTGTCGCCGTCTACCTGGAGGCGCACCACCTCTGCAAAGAGATGCGCGGCGTCCACGAGAGCGCGGCCTTCACGCGCACCACGGTCTGGCGGGGTGAGTACGAGCAGAATTCGTCCCTGCGGGTAGAGTTTTTGCTTGCATGTGGAGCAGACATGTGATGGATATTGCACCGTTAGAGACTCTCTATCAAGCCACGCCCGGAAACGAACTGCCCCTTCCACCTGAACTGGCAGCGTTCTATGGTCGGCTCTCATTTCCACTCCATGCAGGAAGGCCATACGTGTTTGCCAATTTTGTGAGCACGCTGGATGGCGTGATTACCTTGAATATACCGGGGCATATGGGCGGCGGCGATATCAGTGGTTTTAATAAGCAGGATCGCGTGGTGATGGGTCTGCTACGTTCGATTGCCGACGCCATCATTGTTGGCGCGGGAACGCTGCGGGTCGAGCCGCGCCACATCTGGACGGCATCACAGGTCGCACCGGATTTCGCCACCGCCTACCAGCAACTCCGCGCATCGTTGGGCAAAGTAGAACCGCCGCTGAATGTCTTCGTCACCGCCAGTGGTGATATTGATTTTCAGGCGCGTGCATTCCAATCCGGCGAAGTGCCTGTCCTCGTTATTACATCCAGCAGGGGAGCGGAACGCCTGCGCGAGCAGCACGTTCCGCCATCGGTACAGGTTGTGCCTGTGCCAGGTAACAATAGAATCACGGCGCAGGACATTCTGGAAACGGTGAACGCTATTCGTCCAGGTGGCATGATCTTGCTAGAGGGAGGCGCGCAATTGATGGGCAGTTTCTTCGAGCAACAGCTTCTGGACGAGTTGTTTCTCACCTTCGCTCCCCAGGTTGCGGGCCGCGACGAGAGCGTTGAACGGCCCGGATTCGTGAGTGGCGCACTGCTGGCACCAGAACACTCGCGCTGGGCAACACTCGTCAGCGTCAAACGCGGCGAAAGCCACCTGTTCCTGCGCTACTCCTTCACGACAGAGCAGCAAAGCGCAGTGTAACCTCAGTCAAATGTTTGATCGTGAGCTTTGAACAATGCCCCTGGATATAGCATGTCCAGGGGCATTGTTCAAAGCTCACGATCAAACACAACCGCTATAATTGGCCATTTGCCAGTTGGGTGAGGGCCGGAAGCGACGGCACGAAGGCATACAGCGAGCCAGTCGTCTCCACAAAGCGCTTGAACGAGTGCTGGAGCGCAGGCTTGCCTGAACGCGCTATGGTACACGGGCTGGCACTGAATTCTGGGCCGAGAATGGCGTCGGGACCCTGCGGAACGTCGAAGGGGAAGAATGACGAATTCACCCACGCACTCTCCAGGAACTCAAACTGTCCCTCAATGCTCTCCATGTAGGCCACAAAGAACAGGCCGCGCTCCGCGCTCGCATCCTGATCGAAAGGAGGGCCAAAGGGAATGCCACGGCGAAGAATACGCTTGGCACGGTTGCCAAAGGCATCTCCATCGCGAGGATAGACCTTGCGAATATGGGCGAAACGCGGACAACGAAGTCCCGGTGTGTCGTTGGCGAACGTGAAGTTGTTAATATGTGCATTGTCGGTAAGGTTGTTATCATGGTCAGGTGACAGGTCAAGCGGTGTGCCACTTGGCCAGCGGCCAACCAGCTTGGCTGCAATCTGGTCGGCGCTCATCGAGTGGTCGGCTGGCACTGCGGTAACCATGCCATCTCGGAAACCGGCGACATCCTGTCTGAGCCGTCGCACGACCTGGAACGAGCCTTCCTTCATCCAGTTCAGACTGGGGATAGTGGTTGGGGGAAAGGTCTGCTCAGGAAATGTTGGGTCACTCTCAACCGCCTCACCCAGCACGAACTCGCCAGCCCGGATGATCTCTGTACCGGGACTTCCCGCGACATGGCCAAGTTGCGCGGTTGGATCGGTATGTGGATCGTGCGGGTCTACCGGATCGTAGTTGGCTATTCCTGGCTGGGAAATGCCATCCTTGAAGCCAAAGTGCTCGTGTCCCTTGAGCGCGCCCGGCAATGTTTCGCCAATTTGCTCAAAAACCTGCTGCAATCCATGGTTGTTTGCCAACGTCTGCAATGCCTGAACCTTCGCATTCAGGTCGTTGGGATCGTCGGACTGAATGTTGAGCATGGCGTGAATTGTGTTGTCGCTGCCAAACAGCCAGTTCGAGGGATCACTCGGATTGCTCGCGGGATTTGGATTACCGGGATCCTTATCACCGTTGTTGATCGCGCTGTCATCCGCAGCCGAACCCTGGGCAAAGTGTGGAAACAGGTTGCTTATATCGTTCAGTGCCTGCCCATTGGCATTCATAAGCGTTTTCAGCCCGCTGAAGGTCAAACTGACATTGACCCAGGTGGCTTTGAGGTTCGGCGGATCAACGCCGTGGTTGGCAGCCTTCGCGGCACTGAAGGCGGCGTTGAAAGCCGCGACATCCTTCGTTTTGGCAATAAAGGGAAGAAGTTCCCTGAGCCAGGCACGTGCGCTGGCCTGGTCCTGGAATCTGTAGAAGAGGTAGACGCGGTGATCCTTGTTGAATGCTGCCAGAATATCCCCTTGAATCTGCTCGCTTACCGGCCCGTTTCTCAGGGGAAGGGCGGGAGAAAGGGCTGGTGGAATATGTAATACCTGCCCGGCCTGGATAACGTTGGGATTGTTTCCGATCACTTGCTTGTTCGCATTGTAAATCACGGGCCACTGGTTGCCATCGCCGTAGGCGCGCTGCGCAATCGAGGAGAGCGTATCTCCCTGTTGTACGACGTAAATGTTACCGGCTGTAGGTGAGAGTGTGGGAATAGCCAGCACCACTCCGATACGCAGAACATTCGGATTGGCACCAATCGTCTGCCGGTTGGCGGCGTAGATGATTGGCCATTTGGCCCCATTGCCGTAGGCCCTCTGAGCGATGGAAAAGAGGCTATCCCCGGCACGCACCGTGTAGTTTTGGCCTGGTGTAACAGGTCCACCTTGAGTCATGGAATACTCCCTCTGTTCTTGAGATCAACAGACAACAACACATTCAGCAAATCACTGTCAAAACGCTCAAGATGAGTCTTTTTTTCGTATAGATTTTCTTCCAGGTGAGAACTTTACCAGGATCAGCAGTTCTACCTATAAGTTGTTGGCAAAATACGTACAACATTATGTTAGAAACGGGAAACCTTTCAGCGTATAATATAATGAACGTCAAGCAGAAAAGGTTACATTTTCTCTCAATGCACATTCTGCTTGCGAGCCTCATTATTTGTAAAAGGGGTAGATGTTACCATGAGCCAACATGTAGAGGAACCATTTACTCGCCTGGACGAAGTCACCATCGCGCAAATGCAGGCAGCCATGACGGCAGGGCAGATCACCGCCCAGCGGCTGGTCGAGATGTACCTCCAGCGTATCGCGACCTTTGACCGGAAGGGGCCAACGCTCAACACGGTGCTAGAGATCAATCCAGACGCGCTCTCAATCGCCGGGGAGCTTGATAAAGAGCGGCAGGAGAAGGAAGTGCGCGGCCCACTACATGGCATTCCCATTCTGTTGAAGGACAACATCGCTACAACAGACCAGATGGAAACCACCGCCGGGTCGCTGGCGCTGCTAGGGTCGCGACCACCTCGCGAAGCCTTTGTGGCGCAGAAACTGCGCGACGCGGGCGCGGTCATCCTGGGTAAAACGAATTTGAGCGAGTGGGCGAACTTCCGCTCCAGCAGTTCGTCGAGCGGGTGGAGCGCCCGAGGCGGTCAGGTACGCAATCCATACGTGCTCAATCGCACGCCCTGCGGCTCTAGCTCCGGCTCGGCGGCAGCAGTAGCGGCGAATCTAGCGGCGGCAGCGCTGGGAACCGAGACAGACGGATCGATCCTCTGCCCATCCTCAAACAACAGCGTTGTCGGCATCAAACCAACGGTTGGACTCACGAGCCGTGCTGGCGTCATTCCCATCGCCCACAGCCAGGATACTGTCGGCCCTCATGCGCGCACGGTGGCCGATGCAGCCGCTGTCCTCGGCGCGCTCACAGGAGTCGATCCGCACGACCTGGCAACAGAGAAGAGCGAGGGACAGTTTCATACTGACTATACGCAATTTCTAGACGCCGGTGGCTTGCGGGGAGCGCGCATCGGCGTTGCTCGCGAGGTCTATTTCGGCTACAGCGCCAAAGCCGGCGCCATCACCAACGCCGCCATCGAGCGGATGCGCGAGCTTGGCGCTATCATTGTCGATCCCGCGAACATTCCAACCGCGAAACAGATGTCGGACTCTTCCTCCGAGATCACCGTGCTCTTATTTGAATTCAAGACCGATCTCAACCAGTATTTGACCGAACTGGACAGTTCTCCGGTACGCACGCTGGCCGATATCATCGCCTTCAACAATGCTCATGCAGAGCAAGAGTTGCAATATTTTGGGCAGGAACTGTTCTTGCAGGCGCAGGAGACGTCCTCGCTCGACGACCCGAAGTACATCGCAGCACTGGAAGAAAACCATCGCCTTTCGCGCCAGGAAGGCATCGACGCGGTCATGGATCAGTACCAGTTGGACGCCCTGGTAATGCCTTCCGGCCCGCCGCCCTGGTGCATCGACCTGATCAATGGCGACCACGGAATAGGTGGCAGTTCGCAGCCAGCGGCGCTGGCTGGCTACCCGGCCATCACTGTTCCCGCCGGATACTCCTTCGGCTTGCCCGTTGGCATTACCTTCATGGGCCGCGCCTTCAGCGAGCCAACGCTCATCAAGTTCGCCTACGCCTTCGAGCAGGCCACCCACGTACGCCACCCACCACACTACCTGGCCACCACTCCATAAACCCTCCTTCAACATGCGAGGAAGCGAGAGCAGGGGCATGGTTGCAGAGCAACCATG
>DASTKE010000057.1:0-2517 GCA_035716105.1 Ktedonobacteraceae bacterium
AGCCAGGAAGTGCGCGACGGCCTGCGCGTTCTCTTCGTGCTGGCGCATCCGCACGGCCAGTGTTTTGATGCCGCGCAGCGTGAGCCAGGAGTCGAAAGGCGAGGGAACGCCACCCGCAGCATTCTCATAGAACTTGATGGCCTGATATGCCTCTTCGTTGCTGGTAACGAGGGCGCCGCCGATCACATCACTGTGTCCGTTGATGTATTTGGTTGTGCTATGCACTACGATGTCCGCGCCCAGCTTCAGCGGCTGCTGGAAGTAGGGACTGGCAAAGGTGTTGTCAACGACGAGCAGCAGGTGGTGACGGTGAGCAACCTCAGCCACCGCCGCGATATCGACCAGCCGCAGTAGAGGGTTGGTTGGCGTCTCCAACCAGATCATCTTTGTATTGGGCCGGATGGCTCGCTCATATGCCGCGATGTGTTCCACCGGAACATAGCTGGTCTCGACATTGTAGCGGCCCATGACGCGCTCAAAAATGCGGTAGCTGCCGCCATACAGGTCATCGCCAGCCACGAGGTGATCGCCCGCGCTGAGCAGGCTGAGAACGGCATTTTCCGCCGCCATACCGGAGGCAAAAGCCAGCGCGTACTTCCCCTCTTCGAGGGACGCTATACTGGCCTCAAGCGCGCTGCGTGTAGGGTTGTGCGTGCGCGAATATTCATAGCCCTTGTTTTCTCCCAGACCCTCCTGAGCGTAGGTAGCAGTCTGGAAAATCGGGGTCATAATCGCCCCCGTTGATGGATCGGGTTCCTGTCCGGCGTGAATCGCCCTGGTTGAGAACTTCATAACCAATATCTCCTTCATATAGTCAGTAAATGTATGGATGCCAGGATAACCTGGCGTATTTTTCCCGTGTAGAATATAGCGACTATATCACTTAGTCGGGAAAAGGACAATCTGCGATAGTCCGTGGTAGCAAAATGTGACCATGCTCACAGGTTGCTACCACGGGCTAATCTCGCGTGTGAAAGCGAGATTTTCTCTTATGTCCTTTCATTACTCTTTATAGAGGTATGAGAAGTAGTTATGATGATATATGCTTACCTCACAAAGGAGTTCTTTATGTTAAAACACCGAATACTGCTGATTTTATTCGCTTGTCTGACCATCTTTGGACTTGCCGCGTGTGGCTACCCCAATGGAACGCCCGGCAGCGCCTCCGGTGGAACGCCGACGGCCACGACACCAGCCAGTACGCCAACACATGCGACGACGGCTCCATTCAAGGTGACAGGGATTGATATGGCGGTTAATCCCACCTCCATCGCGGGTATGGCGTGCGGCAAAAACATCACTGTGACCTATACCGCTACGTTTCATGTGGCAGCCAACAGTCCCGGTGGCACCGTGCAGTTTACGTATACCGTGAATAATGGGCGCTCTTCGCCCCCTGCCAGCCTGAGCTTCGGGCCTGGGGAGACGACGAAAACCTATGCCTTTACCTCGCAGGGAACGCTCTCGCCCGATAACGTCTATCCCGGTCTGGGAGGAGTGCTGACGAGCAGCCCCAACACGCTGCGCTCGCCGGTGGTCAAGCCAACCGGCACCTGTGTTTCCTCGGCCTCCTTCTCGGTCACGAGCATTGATCTGTCGGTGAACCCGTCTTCAATCGTGGGCATGGCGTGTAACAGCAATGTGAACCTGAAATATACTGTTACCTTTCACGTCGCAGCCAACAGTCCTGGCGGCACCATCCAATTCATGTACACGACCACAAATGGCCGTTCCAGCACTAATGGCAGTGTCAGTGTGGGCGCGGGCGCGACGACCGCCACCTACACCTTCAACAGTTCTGGCGTGCTCTCTCCCGATCATACCTTTCCCGGCATCGCCGAAGTCCTCACTAGCAGCCCCAATCAGGTCAACTCTCCCCAGGTGAAGCCTACGGGTCAGTGCAGCTGATTGATCTCGCGAAGGGTAGAGCTTGCCTCCGCCCATAGGCATTAAGTTAAGCCCCGGTAGACCACTCGCCAGGGGATGGCCCTACTAGAGACGCTAGCAGTGCAGCTTTGCAAGCCGCCTCGCGTAGAGTAGGGCCATCCCCTTGCGGGTGGCCTGCCGGAATCTCCAATTCGGGATGACTCATGTTTGATGCGCTCCGCCTGCACTTGCCTGATGGTTTCGCTACCAGTATTCTGTGATATGATATGTAATACAATGAACCAGCGAAAGCTGTGTTGATATCATCAATGGATAAGAACCAATGGGCAAAGCAGCCCGAACTCGCGAGGACACGAAATCATGGATATATCTCAATCACCTCAATCGTTTTCTCAGCCACAAAAGAAGCCGGTGGTGGGTGTGTTGCTGGTGCATGGATTAAATGGCGGTCGGAGTGACATGGCCGAACTGGAAACGTTGCTCCAGGAGCGCGGTTGGCTTACCAATAACATGCTCTTGCCGGGGCATGGCACCAGGGTGGGCGATCTGATCCCCATCGGGTGGGAGGAGTGGACACAGGCGGTGCAGCAGGAGTTGCGGGATCTGAAGCAGCGCTGCGATGTCGTGTTT
>DASTKE010000058.1:0-7621 GCA_035716105.1 Ktedonobacteraceae bacterium
GGGTACTGGCTGGCAGGCACTCTTTTCGTCAGACCGCTTGTGGTAATGACGAGCAAGCTGAAGCGATCCTCATTGCTCACTTCAGACTCTGACTGTACACCGGCGTTCAGGTAGGAAACGCTGACGACGCGGGCGTTCTGACCAAGCGCCATCGCTGCCATGCCCTGGCCGACGCGGCCCTGCGGGCGCACGGACTCGTCGCTGAAGCGCAGGGTCTGCCCGTTGCTAGCAGTAACGAAGTAGTCGCCGAGGCCGTTGGTGAGCAGTGCGGCTACCACGCTGTCGCCATCGGCCAGCTTCATGTCTTGCAGGCCATCCACGTCCGCTGTTTTGTACTCGCTGAGCGCGGATTTCTTGATCTTGCCCAGTTTGCTGAACACGACAATATAGCGATCCTCGTCGTGCGACTCGATGGGCAGAATGGTGACGATCTCTTCAGAGGAAGCCAGTTCGAGCAGCTTTTTGGCCGGTTCGCCCTTTGTTGAGCGCGTACCCGCCGGAATGCGGTGCGCGGCAATCTGGAAGACACGGCCCGTACTGGTGATACACAGCACGTAATCCTGTGAGGTCGCGGCAACGATCTGCTTCAGTTGCTCATCTCCACGAGCGGCACTGTACACTGCCTCGCCTTTCTTGCCTTTCGGAGCATAGGTATCGGGCGGCAGTGTTTTGAGCGCGCCGGAGCGTGTCAGGGCAACCACAAGCGGCTCGCGTTCGTGCAGGCTCTCGACTGCTTGAATGGGCGCGTGCGCCTGTCCTTCAGCATCAATAGTCGTGCGCCGCTCGTCGCCAAATTGCTTGATAAGCTGCTGCATCTCTTTTTTGAGCAGCGCGAGCAGCGCCTTGCGGTCGGCCAGCAAGCGTTCCAGTTCGCCAATGCGAGCGAGTAGTTCCTCTTTCTCCCGCGCATATTTGCTGGCATCCAGCTTTGTCACCTGGGCCAGCGTCATCGAGGCGATCACCTCGGACTGGATAGGCGTGAGCTTGTAGAGCGTCTCGATCTGCTTGCGGGCAGCGGAACGGTCTTCGGCCTGCTGGAAAATTTTGACGATGCGGTCGGCATGGGCCGCGCCGATGATGAGACCCTCGACGATGTGCAGGCGTTCGCGTGCCTTGCGCAGTTCAAATTGCGAACGGCGCGTCAGCACATCGACCTGGTGCGCGTTCCAGTAGGTGAGCAGGTCGAGAATGCCCGTCTGGCGGGGCTGGCGCGCTGGCTGCATAGGCTCGCCAAAGAGAAAGACCATCTGGAATGAGAGCGCAACCTGCAAATCGGTATCGCTGAACAGTTGCGAGAGCACCTGGGCGGCGTCTGCGTCCTTGCGCAATTCCAGCACGATACGCATCCCTTTTTCGGTATCGCTCTCGTCGCGCAGTTCTGGCATCAAGCCTTCAAGCTTGCGCGCATTGATGGCCTTGACGATGGACGCCTTGACCTTGTCGCGGCCAATCGGCGGAATTTGCGTGACGATCAGCGAGCGGCTGCGCGGCGTCTCTTCCAGGCGCACCTCGGCACGCACAATGATGCGCCCCTTGCCTGTCCTAAAGTAGTCTTTGATGCCCTCGGTGCCAATAATGCGCCCACCCTGGCTAAAATCCGGCCCCGGAATGTAGGCCATGAGTTGCTCTAAGCTCATCTTCGGGTTGTCCAGCAGGGCAATACAGGCGTGCATGACCTCACCAAAATTGTGTGGCGGGATGTTGGTCGAGAGACCAACGGCGATGCCACTGGAGGGATTGACGATGGGCGGGATGCGACCGGGCAGGTAATCAGGTTCCACCACCTTCGGGTCTTGCTTGTAGGTCGGGTGCAGGGAGACCGTTTCGCTCTCCATATCGGCCATCATGGCTTCCGCCAGGGGCGAAAGGCGCATTTCGGTATAACGATAGGCGGCGGGAGCATCGCCATCCTCGCTGCCCATGTTGCCCTGCCCCTCGATGAGCGGATAGCGCATAGTAAAGGGCTGCGCCATACGCACGGCGGCATCGTAGACGGAGGTATCGCCGTGCGGGTGATAGTTGCCCAGGATCAGGCCAACCACCTCGGCGCTTTTGACTGTCGGGCGCGTCGAGAGATAGCGCGCCTCGCGCATCCCCGCCAGGATGCGGCGCTGCACGGGCTTCAAGCCATCACGGGCATCCGGCAGCGCTCGATCAGTGACGACCGAGAGGCCGTAGGTGGCGAAGGCATGAGACATTATGACCGAGAAATCTTCTTCCCGAATACCGGCGCTGCCATTGCCATTACTATTGAATTGTCCTGTTGTCGTTTCGCTAGTTCGAGCCATAAGTTATACGTCTAATTCCTTTATCTTGCGCGAATGCTCGGCCAGGAAGGTGCGTCGAGCCTCGGCATTTTCATCTTCCATCAGTTCGTTGACCAGTTTGGCTGCCAGCACGCCATCCTCCATCGTGACGCGCTTGAGCACGCGGCGGGCGGGATCAAAGGTCGTATCGCGCAGTTCCTTCGGGTTCATCTCGCCCAGACCTTTGAAGCGTTTGAACTCCAGGTTTTGCGCGTCGGGATGGGTGGCGATAAACTGCTGCCGCTTCTCGTCATCCAGCAGCCAGACGACCTTGCCCTTGTATTTGACTGAATAGAGCGGCGGACAGGCAATGTAGACATGGCCGCGCTCGATCAGGTCGTTAAACTCCTGGTGGAAGAGCGTTAGCAGGAGGCACTGGATGTGCAGCCCGTCCACGTCGGCATCGGTAGCGATGATGACACGATTGAACTTCAGGCGGCTGATGTCGAAGCTGTCGCGTGTTCCCGTGCCAAGCACGTTGATAATCGTGCGGATCTCTTCGTTCTCCACGATGCGTTTCAAATCGGCCTTCGCCACGTTGAGCGGCTTGCCTTTGAGCTTGAGCACAGCCTGAAAATCGGAGAAGCGCCCCTGACCAGCACTCCCTCCGGCGGAGTCGCCTTCGACGATGAACAGTTCGGCTCGCGAGGGGTCGGGCGTGTTGCAGCGCAGGAACTTTTTCGAGAGCGTAGTGTCGATCAGCTCGCCATTTTTCTTGTTGCCGGCTCGCGCCAGTTCCTCAACCAGTTGGGCCTCATTGCGCGCCTTCTGCATCTGAAGAATCTTCTTCAGCCACTCTTTGCCGGGGCCAGGATTGCTCTCAAACCAGTCCTTCAGCCCCTCGTCAGCGACTGAGCGCACGATGCCTTCGACCGGAGCGTTATTCAAGCGGTCTTTGGTTTGTCCCTGGAACTGAGGATTGGTCAGCTTGACGGAAATGATCACGTTTAGCCCCTGCTGGATCACCTCCGGCTTGAAGCCATCCTTCTCACGACTCTTGATGACACCCCACTTGAGCGCGTAGTCATTGACCACTTTCGTCAGCGCCGCCTTGAAGCCTGTCTCATGCACGCCGCCATCACGGGTGCGCACGGCGTTGGCAAAGCTGTACATGGTGATCTTGTAGCCACTCGTGGGCTGCAAGGCGACTTCGACCTGCACACCATCCTTCTCTTTAGCAATACCAATCACGTGCCTGGAAAGTGGAGCGCTGGTGCTCGTCGCCAGGTCGCGCACGTAGTCGGGCAGACCCTCACGCGAGTAGAAGACACGTTTGATCGGCTCATTGGTCTCGTCGTCATAGGCTTCGAGATGCAGGCTCAGGCCACCATTGAGATAGGCGGCGGCTTTCAAACGGCTGATGACGGCATCCAGCGAGTAGTATGCCTCGGCGTCGAAGATCGAGCGGTCGTAGAGCCAGCGCAGTTGCGTCCCATGCAACCTGGGATCGCATAACGTAATCGAATGCGGCATGGCACTGCCACGGCTGAAGGTCTGGCTAAATTGCTGTCCATCCTTCCAGATAGTCAGTTCCAGCTTCTCAGAGAGCGCGTTGATGATTGTCGAACCGACACCATGCAGGCCACCCGCTGTTTTGTACGCGCCCTCTGCGAATTTGCCACCCGAATGCGGCACGGTCAGAATGACCGTTGCGGCTGGCAGATGTTTGCCCTGGTAGATCATGGGATCGAAAGGCAATCCCCGACCCTCGTCACGTACAGTAACCCAGCCATCCGGGTCTATGTTCAACCAGATGTTCTTGCCAAAACCAGCCACAGCCTCGTCAACCGCGTTATCCAGTGCCTCCCAGATCAGGTGCAGCAAACCAGATGTCGACGTGGATCCAATGTACATACCGGGGCGATGGCGTATCGCCGCTATGCCCTCCAGCACCTGAATATCAGCGGCAGAATAGCCCGGTTGCTTCTTTGATCGAGAAGTCGACTTCCCCGCTTTGGGTTCTGCTGACACTGGCTTTGTATCTCGATGTTCATCTGTTTTCATGGATGAGAAAAGTGATAATTGTTCCTGTGATGTTTCAAATGCATCCTGGAGAGCAGATGATGATTTCTGGACACGAGCCATAGAATATGATTTCCTCTCTGCGAATTTCTTCCTTACTACTTCAGCATACCGCCTGTAGCGCGGAATGTCAATACTTTTTGGACCAAAAGTTCTATATTTCTGTTCTGACAGATACGTTTTAATCCGGTAAATTTTTCTCGTTTCCCATCTAAAACGAGCGGCTTGTGCATGTTATTGTATTGCGCTGTGTCCCGGTACTTCTGGGTGCTTTATTATAAATGCTTTTAACAAAGAGACGAAGAATATGCTTCTCACACGCGCAATAACCCGCATTGTATAACCATTTTCTCCTATCGTTTGTTCCCACTGTGCTTGATTGGCTCTCGCGTTGTTGTAAAATTGTACCATTACAACTGTGCTTTTATTCTCGCAAACAAACAGTGCTGCCATAGCTGACTTTCACACGTTATGTTGCGCACTTTTTTTTTGCAGCCTCTATCCATTACTTATTGCTATTTGCAATAAAATGAATTATAATAATATAGAGTTTATTGACTCTCAAACCTCGTATGTACACTCTCCCAGAATAGTGCCAACCTAGAAGAGTCAAATAATCACAAGGAAGGATGGAACAAATGTATGCCACGCCCATCAAAGCACGTCCCCCCCGAAACGCTTGGCGGACGCATACGAGCAGCGCGAGAGAGTCAACGCCTCTCGCTTGCCGAAGTTGCGGCAGAACGCTACAGTACGAGCCTCATTTCCCAGATTGAGAGAAATCGTGTCGAGCCTTCGCAAGAAAGCTTGCAATATCTCTCAGAGAAGCTCAAGCTTCCCTTTGGAGAATTAGATCGACTCGCACAAATGCAGCGTGAGACCGACAGTGAAGAGCAGCAATTCAAGCATTATGAAGAGCTACGGACGCGAGCAGAGCAAGCGCGTGCTAACAAAGCTCCGTTGAGAGGTCTGGAAATTTTAGGAAATCTCTCATTTTCTCAGATTCCACCCTCACTGCGCTGGCGTCTAGCCACGCTGCGCGGTCAATGCTACTTCGATCATCGCAAATTTCTGCCCGCACAACAGGATTTTCTGATTGCCATCGCGGAAAAACCAGAGGCAGTTCCGCTTGATCTGCAAGCGGAAGAGATGATCCTGCACCTGCGCCTGGCCGCGACGTACCGCGAGTTAGAGCAACTGGAGGAGGCTCTTAAAGAATACCAGACGGCGCTCGACATGATGGATTTCAACACCTCCCTGCTCTACATAGCCGAGACACATTGGGGCCTGTCGCTTGTTGCTTCGGTACTGGCCGACAAGCCAACCAATGGGCATGTCTGTCCAGGTAAACGGGCAGAACTGTTAAGTACAGCGCTAGATCATGCCAAAAATGCCAGTGTACTCTATCGCTCAGTGAACGACAGCGTGCGCGAGGCGCTCCTCCTGTGCCAGATTGGCCTCATCGAGAAGGCGCGAGGAAATCCAGACGAGGCGCGCCAACAGTTGCGGAACGTACTTGACACGTGGCAACCCAGGCTTGAGCTGACTCTGGAGGGCCAACCGCAGCGGAAAGAGCGCGCTAACCTGGTCTCCGCCGTCGCCTGTTCGCTGGCGAGCCTTGAGTTGCAAGAGCAACACTACGATGATGCCGAGGCATATGCCCGCCTGGCAAAAAAGACCGGGCAGCAAAGCTATAAAATCCGCCGCGCCGAGGCTTCAATGATACTTGGTCGTATCCTGGAAGCGAAGCAGCTACACGACCCGGAGGCGCAGCAAGCATTTGAGTATGCCATCAATGTCCTTGCTTCCACCGATAGACTCTCGGCACGCATACGCGCCCACAACTGGCTTGGACGCCATCTGATGAAAAAAGGCGATGTCGCGGCAGGTGAAAAAGAACTCGATCATGCCTTTGCCCTCGCCAATCTTGCTTCTGGTAACACCGGCCCCACCATCATACCAGAGGGCGAACCGGTGGACTAGACGCGGATGTGTACGAGCAAGCAGCGATCTGGAAATGCGGGACGCTGTCTCCTTGTACATGCAACATCCGCGCCGATTGTACGTAAATTATAATGAACAAACTGCTATGGATGCTGAATAAACGTAGGGCCGCGATTGATCGAGGCCAGCGCCGATTAATCGGCTGCTAGCCGGGCCGATCAATCGGCGCTGGCCTCGATCAATCGTGGCCCTACAGTCATTTCATATCAGGGTGAAACCAGGATGCTCAGGATCGGGAAGGAGAGTTTGTTATGATGAAGCCGATTACAGGCCAATATGAGTGCGCGCATCAATCCGGGATTGGACTTGATTACTTCACTTCCCGCCTCGACCGTCTCACCATCTATCCCAACGGGCGCTTTCTGCTCGTCGAACAGGAGCATAGTCGCATCACGAATGCCGCGCAATCGCTTATCAGCGGGCAGCAGGTCTCGACCGCCGCGCCCGAAGTCCGGCGCGAGGGCAATTATATCGTCCAGGGTATGGCAATCTCGTTCCGCTTCGATGATGGCAAGCAGGAACAGGGGCAGATTTCCCCGAACGGCGATGGTATCCAGATCGACACCAACGTTTTCAACAAAGTGTCCGATTCAACCATGCTCCCGCCCACCCATCGTGTGAAGAAGGACATGGACGATATCGCCAAAGGATTGAAAATCGCCGGAACCATCGGCAGTATGGCCTTCAAAGCGGCGAAAACTGTGCATGGCACGATTCAGGCCGTGCAGTCGGCAGGAACAAGCCAGCCCAATCCTTTTATCCAGCAAAATACCCCCGGTGGTCCCCAGCAAGGTCAGCCACCTGTGCAACCAGCACAACAGCCGCCTCAACAACCCCAGCAGGCTCCCTACGCCCAATACGCGCCTCCTGCGCAACAGCAGCCACAGCAAGCTCCACCATCAACACAGGCATATGTCCCGCCCGCCTCTGTGAAATCATCACAGTCGCCGTACTCACCTGGCGTTCCACCTGCGCGACCGGTACAACCAGTGCAACCGGTGCAGCCTCCTCCTCCGGCGCAATCAATGCCTGCACCACCGGCAGTATCACCCAGAAGTACGGAAACGCGCTTCTGCGATCAATGCGGGGCACCGGCACGACCGGGCAAACGCTTTTGCAATCAGTGTGGAGCGCAGCTTCCCTAGCCTGTGCTGATTACGGCTTTGCCTGATCTTTCATTAGCAGTTCGTAGGCGGCGATAATACGCATCATTTGCTGCCGGTCGCCGCCCCGGTCGGGGTGATACTTCTTCGCCAGAGAGCGATAGCGGCGTTTGATCTGTTGCCGCG
>DASTKE010000059.1:0-3652 GCA_035716105.1 Ktedonobacteraceae bacterium
TGGAGGCTTCTCTATTCCTTAATATAAAAAGGACTACGGCAAGATCAACGACTTCCCGGTCATGTCCTTTGGCTGCGGGATGCCCAGGATTTGCAGGATGGTGGGTGAAACGTCGGCAAGGATGCCGTCGGTGCGCAGGCGGGCATGAGCGAGTTGGGGAACGACGAGGTAGAGCGGCACGGGATAGGTAGTGTGCGCCGTGAAAGGCTTGCCCGTGTCATACTCGATCAGTTGCTCGGCGTTGCCGTGATCTGCCGTGATGAGCAAACCCCCACCCAGCTTGAGTGTGGCCTCGACGACGCGCCCGACGCCGCTATCGACCGCCTCAACCGCTGTGATGGTGGCGGCGATATCGCCCGTGTGACCGACCATATCGGCGTTGGCGTAGTTCATAATCACCAGGTCGTACTGGCCGCTGGCGATGTGTTCGATGGCGGTATCGGTCACGCCTGCCGCGCTCATCTCCGGCTGCAGGTCGTAGGTCGGCACTTTGGGCGAAGGGACGAGCACGCGGTCTTCGCCAGGGAAAGGCGTCTCGCGGCGACCATTGATGAAGTAGGTGACGTGGGCGTACTTCTCGGTCTCGGCAGTGTGAAACTGGCGCATACCGTGTTCGGAGATCACCCGCGCCAGCGGCATCTCCACCTCGTCGGCGCGATAGGCCACCTCGGCGTCCAATCCTTCCTCATATTCGGTCATCATCACATAGGCCAGGTTGGGGATGCGGGGGCCGCGCTCAAATTTCCCCCCGGCCTGCGGTGGCAGTTCTTTCAGCACGAAGGCTTTGGTCAACTGCCGGGCGCGGTCGGGACGGAAGTTGTAGTGGATGACGGCGTCACCCTCTTTCACGACTGCTGTGGGGTGGCCGTCTTCCATGATGACGGTGGGCAAGATGAATTCGTCGGTAACGCCTTTGTCGTAGGACTGCTGGATGGCCTCGATGGCGGAGCTGGCGCGCAGTCCCTCGCCCTTCGTCATGGCGAAATAGGTCATGCCGGTGCGATCCCAGCGGTTGTCGCGATCCATCGCGTAGTAGCGCCCGCTCACGGTTGCCACCTGTGCCGCGTGCTCGCCGCCAATCTCCTGAGCGCGGGCCTGCAACTGCTTCATAAACTCAATGCCGCCGGTGGGCGAGGTGTCGCGGCCATCGGTGAAGGAGTGGATGTAGACGCGCTCGATGTCGTGCATATGGGCGAGGCTCAGCAAGGCTTCCAGGTGCGTCTCGTGCGCGTGGACGCCGCCATTGCCGAGCAGACCGCAGATATGCAACTGCGACTGATTTTTCTTCACGTGCTCGATGGCCTTGAGCAGCGCGGGATTCTGGAAGAACGAGCCGTCGCGTATCGACTCGCTGACGCGGGTGTAGTCCTGCAAGACGCGCTTGCCCGCGCCGATATTCTGGTGTCCGACCTCGGAGTTGCCCATCTGCCCATCCGGCAGTCCGACCGCCGCGCCGGAGGTGCGCACCGCCGTGTGCGGCCACTGCTGGGCCAGCGCGTCGATATGAGGTGTGCGAGCCAGCGCAATGGCGTTCCCCTCTTTGCGCGGGTTGATGCCCCAGCCATCCATCACAATCAAAACAAATGGGCGCGGACGCCCGGAAGGTGTTGTACTCATATTTGATCTTCGCTCCACGTTTTCGTTCAAAATAGAGAGGGAATAATCTGTGTTCCTGTTCCCTGTCCATTGTACCATAGGAGCATGGGTCGTCAGTAATCCCTCGACGGGTCACCCGCCAGGGGTGGCCCTACTATAGACGGCTCCACTCCGGCCATACCCCAGGCCACCCGCCAGGGGTGGCCCTACTATACGCGGTTCGCTCGCTTTGCTAGCGAGGGCCGCGTGGGGCAAATCGTCTATAGTAGGGCCACCCCTGGCGGGTGGCCTGGGGGAACCCTTTGCGGGTGACCGCCGGGATTTTGCCTGTTTCCCGTTGCAGGACACAGACCCCTACGCAAAAATACCGTCCAACTATTGGGCAAAAATGCTCAGGGGGGTTTGTAACAGTTAGGAACGTTCATTCGTACTGAGTTATGTAGGGGAAGGCATTTCGCAGGGGTATGCCTGTGTTTTTTTTAACGGAAGAGAAGGAAGAGATGGAAAACATGTACAGACAGGTTCTGCGACGCTGGTTCAGCAAGGCTCTCTTCGCGGCGGGTCTCGCGCTCTGTTTGACCTTAGTGATGACGGTGGCCGCTCTAGCGAGTACCGTTCATGTCTACGATCAGGCCGGCGTGCTCACTGCGTCGCGGGTGCAGAGCGAGGCTCAGAAGTTGTCATACCCGATGGACATCTATACCTCAAACAATTTTACCGGCACGACATCCGACTTCGACCAGCGGACGCGCAGCCATATTAGCAGCTCGAATCTGATTGTGATGGCGATTGACACGGTGCATCACCACCTGGCGATTGTGGGCGGCAGCAGCGTGCCACTATCGAGCAGCCAGTACACGAGCGCGGTCAATGCCTTCAAGGGCAGCTACAATGGCGGCGACTACACCGGTGCCACGATTGCCGCGATTGATTCGCTGGGCAATTCGCTTGGCTCGTCCTCGTCTGGCAGCGGCCTCGTGCCATCATCGTCGGGCGGCATTTTCAGTGGACTAGGCGGGACGCTGTGCTGCGTTGGCTTACTAATACTGGCGGCGTTTGCGCTGTTCGGTATCTTCCGCCGGCGTCGGCGTGGCATTGGTCCGGCTCCGATGAATGCACCCTACAATCAAGGCTATCCTCCCAACTACTACGGACCTGGTTATCCTCAGGGGCAGGGAGGCGTCAATCCCTGGGTAGCCGGAGGACTTGGCGCGGCAGCCGGTGGCCTGGCAGGCTATGAACTGGGCAGGCAGGCAGGTGAGCGAGACAATGATGGCCAGGGCGGCGACTTCGGCGGCGGCAGTAGCGGCGACTTCGGCGGCGGTGGAGGCGGCGACTTCGGCGGCGGCAGTAGTGGCGACTTCGGCGGCGGTGGAGGAGGAGGCGGCGACTTCGGTGGCGGCGATTTCGGCGGCGGTGGTGGCTTTGGAGGAGGCGGCGACTTCGGTGGTGGTGGTGGCGGTGGTGGCAGTGGGAATTTCTAAAAAGAGCAGAAGCGAAGGGCGGAGGCAAGCTCCGCCCCTACAAACCCACTAGCGCGTGCCGCGCTGGTTTCGTGGTTCGTAGGGGCGGAGCTTGCCTCCGCCCTTCGTCCTCCCAGGCTCTGCAAAATTTTCTCTCTAATCCCTTGCGTTTTGTGTTACAATGTGTATTGCTATATCAAAATATTTCATGGCGATGGGTGGCAACGGGTACCGCCACATATTTGAGATCAGGCCATCCCTTGCGTCTATCCCTGGTAGGGGAAGAAAAAACATGGCAACGGATACCGACCTGTATCTTTGTCGTTGGAGCGCGAATGTAGGAGGAAGAGGAGGGTGCGCCGGGCTCGCGTACTCACCTCTTGAACGCTGGTATGGATACGAAACGCTGTGTCTACTGTCAGAAGCTGGCGCGAGCGGATGCGGAGGTCTGTAGTCGTTGTGGGCATTCGTTCGAGCGCGTGCGCGTGGTACGCGATGCTTCGAGAAGATCTATTCCACCTGCCTCACCGCATTATGCCGGGCATTACTCTGGCTTGCACCCGGAAGATCAGCCCTACCAGTCATCATTCATG
>DASTKE010000060.1:0-6866 GCA_035716105.1 Ktedonobacteraceae bacterium
GACTTCATTCATTGGCTTACGTCTTGCCAGCGCCTCGATGAGCCTTCCAATCGAGGGACGAGTTGGTGCGTGTATCATATCCTGAAAGCTCGGCGTACTGTTAGAGGTGCTAGTTTCATAGGGGGAAATCGGCCCCGCAAAGAGTTGTCCATCTGTGAGTTCAATGATGCTTGACGGATATTCAAAGATTTTTGACATTCAAGCGTCCTTAGAAGTGATTGCGCGAGAATCTTTGCTACTGGGGGAGGGACCGAGTTTGCGACTTGACGGTGCTGATCGATGTATCGCGCCGTGCCGGAGCGCCCTCGGATTGGCCCTTTCAGGATATATTCGTTAGGATAGCCGTGGAGCCTCATATATTCGTATGGAGTGAGATAGCGATCTTCAATGGGGTGGAAAAATATTTCTCCGCAGCGCAAGGTAAGGGCAGGCTCCTCTCGTGAAAGACGACGGAACTTGGTGGTATCTTTTTTAGAAAGGTTGCGGCGCTGCTCAGCGGGGAGATGATGCTGCGCTGCCAGATGTGAACCTTCCGGTACGCCCTGGATGCGCCTGCGGTCGCCTTGCGGGGTAATATCGATATGATTGCCCTCTGATGGTACGCCATTTTGCACCGGTGGAGTGCCAATTTCCTGTAGGGCATCGCCAACTGTTTTATAAGCAGGTAAAGGGAATAGACCCGTTGCGTGGCTGGCCTTGACATGGGTAGGTGAAGGGAAATGAAATTCCTTTGGCACGAGCAAGCCAACAATGAAAATACGCTGTCTTAACTGGGGGACACCAAAATCCGCGGCATTCACAATTTGCCATTTGAGAGCATATCCCAGGCGCTCAAGCTCTCGCAGGAGCTGATGAAAAACGCCTCCTGGTTTTCCTTTGGAGTCAGGCGCGCTAAGCAGTCCTTTAACCTGCTCAATCAAGATGGCCTGCGGTCGAAAAACCTCCGCGAAGCGAACCATCTCAAAAAGGAGCATCCCGCGCTCATCATTGAGGCTGGCGCGTTTGCCTATCTGAGAGAACGCCTGGCAGGGTGGGCCACCAAAAAGCAAATCGAGTTCGCCAGATTGTAAGCCCAAATTGTCCATAAGGTCGGCTGGATCAATAGCGCGTATATCCGCTTCAATAACTTGCGTATGTCGATGCTTATGGTTTACCCATTCCCGCAAGGTTTCGCAGCAATAACGGTCTATGTCGATGGAAGCCAGTATATCAAATCCTGCCTGAAAGACACCGAGGTCCATTCCACCTGCACCGGAGAAAAGAGAAAGAGCAATTGGATGGTGAACAACTGGCTGTTTTCCCCCCCTGTTCCGGCACATGGGACTGTTTCTCCTGTACACGCGAAGAATCTAACAAGGATAACAAGGGAAAGGTCGGCATCTGAACATCTCTCATAAGCTCATTCACCATTTTCTTACTTTTAGATAGTGTAGCCTATAGGAGGCTTTGCAAGGGGTTTTAGACAAATGTCCCAATTATTATTGTATAGCGACTGTTTTTCAGTGAGATGATATCCATACAGCATATCGTATGGATATCATCTCACTGAAAAAACTCTACCCGGCAGGTTCGACGTAGATAATTTTGAGCCAGATGTCGGGGCGGGTGTCGTCGGGAGGGGGGGAGTTGGCTTCGAGGCGGAAGATGATGTTGACGCGAGCGACTCCCGCGAGGGAGGCGAGTTGTGGCGCGCCGCGCAGCAAGGTGCCGACGCGCTGCCAGGTGCCGTTGCTCGCACCCAGGCGCAAGCGCAAGTTGCGGCCCTCCAGGCCGCTCGTCCAACTGCTGACGAGGCGCAGGTTCTCCATCTTGAAGGTGGGTTCGGGATTGCCAGCGCCGAACGGGCTGAGGGCGCGTATCTTCTGATAGGTCTCGTAGCTGAGCAGCTCGAAGCGCGTGAAGACCAGGTCGACCTTCGGCGTGACAATATCGCTCATGCTGCTGGGATTGACTTGCGATATATCTTGCTCAGGAGCGGCAAGGCTCTCGTCCCCGTTCAAGCTATTCTGACGCTGTTGAGCATGTTCCCCGTCATGCTTATTATGCTTACCGCCCTGCTCCTGGCTGCTCGAAGAAGAGACAGCATTCGGTGGCATTTCCGCCTGCTCAAGCAGATAGGCGTGGAAGTTCTTCACGTGCTCGTTCTGGATGGTGAAGCCTGCCGCCTGCTCGTGACCGCCGTAGCGTTCCAGGTGGTGCTTGTTGGCCTCGTCATAGGCGCGCAGGGCGGAGATGAGGTTGAAGCCCTTCTGGCTGCGGCCTGAGCCACGGCTCGATTGCTTCTCCCGGTCCTCGCTGAGCACCAGGACGGGCTTGTCGATCTCCTCGGAGAGCTTCCCGGCTACCAGGCCGATGATGCCTTCATGCCAGTTCTCGCCGCTGACCAGGATGACACGGTTCTCGCTCTGATCCTGCGCGGCCACGCGCACCGCCTGCATCAGCGTCTCCGTTTGCTGCTGGCGCGATTGGTTGAGCTGTTCCAGTTGTTCCGCAATGGCCTCGGCGCGTGCAGCATCGTCAGTGGTCAGCAACTCGAAGGCGATGTTGGCGTGCTCCATGCGCCCGGCGGCGTTGATGCGCGGGGAGAGACCGTAGGCGATATCGCGCTCGCGAATGCGTCCCGGCTGCAAGCCTGCCTTCTGGATCAGCGCTCGCAGACCGGGCTTTTGTGTTGTATTGAGTTTTTCCAGGCCGAGACGAACCAGCGTGTGATTTTCGCCTTTGAGCGGGGCCAGATCGGCGATGGAGCCGATGGCGACGAGGTCAAGCAGTTCCTGCTCCTCAGCGAGCGGGAGATGATAGTGGCGGAAGAGCGCCTGCGCCAGCTTGAAGGCCACGCCGACGCCGCACAGGTAGCGCTCGCCATAGGCGCAATCCGGTCGCCAGGGATTCACCATCGCGTAGGCGGCTGGCAGCGTTCTGGGCGGGTTGTGATGATCGGTAATAATGACATCGATGCCCAGCGTGTGCGCATAGTCAACCTGCTCGACATCGGAACTGGCGCAGTCGGTAGTGATAATCAGCGTGGTGCCTCGTGCTTTAAGCAGGTCGAGCGCGGGCAGGTTGAGGCCCACGCCTTCGCGCAGGCGATGGGGAATGTAGAAATCAAGGGTTGCGGCAGATTGCCGGTGCGCCAGCAATGTGCGTAAGGCGCGAGTGAGCAAAGCCGACGATGTAACGCCATCCGCGTCAAAATCCCCATAGACTGTCATGTGTTCATTGTGCTCAAGCGCGTAGACCACGCGCTCCAGCGCCTTCTGCATATCGATGAGCGCGAGCGGATCGGGCGTGTGGGCATAGTCGGCGTCGATGAAGTCGCGTATCGCTTCCGCTGTTTGCAGGCCGCGATTATAGAGAAGCTGGGCTTGAAAGGCATCAAGACCGGCTTGCTCGTAGGTCTTGAACTGCTCTCTGCTCAGCTGTTGATACACAGGCCATTGTGGCAAGGCGTGGGCTGGTTCCACAGGCGTATCCTTTATTTTTACACTAATCGGGCAGCAGCCGTAGAAAAACTTCGTTGCCGAGCAGTCGTCCGCGCTTGCTCAGGCGCAGCCACTCGCCCTCACCCGCGTCTAGCGTCGACTCCAGTAGCCCCGCCTCTTCGACGACTCGCAGGCGGTCTCCGACGAACTGTGAGAAGGGCAAGCCGAAACGCTGCTCAAAGGTTGGCAGGTGCAGCCCGGCAGCAGTGCGCAGGGCCAGGAAGGCTGTTTCTGACATTTCCTGGGTGTATTCCACCGTCTCGCTTTCGGCTTCCGGTCGCTGCCGCGCCTTGAGAAGGCGCACGTACTCGTGTGGGTCGCGCACATCGGAGAAGCGCCGCCCGCCAAAGAAGGAGTATGCCCCGGCTCCCATGCCGAGGTAGGGCAGGTTTTGCCAGTAGGTCAGATTGTGGCGACTGGCGTGACCCGGTCGCGCCCAGTTCGAGATTTCATAATTCACATAGCCGTGCTTGAGCAAGAGTTCGTCGGCGTACTCGTACATATCGGCGCACAGGTCTTCGTCACCGGGCGTGATGCGACCCTCCTGCGCCCAGGCATGAAATGGCGTGCCTTCCTCGACGATCAGCGAGTAAAGCGAGAGATGTTCGGGATGCAGGGCCATTGCCTGGTCGAGCGTCTGCTGCCAGTGGCGCATCGTCTGCCCCGGCAAGCCAAACATGAAATCGACGTTGATCGAGGTAAAGCCCGCCTCGCGTGCATGTTCGACGGCCTGGACAATCTCCGCTGGTGAGTGGATGCGCCCCAGCGTCTTGAGTAGTTCGGCGTCAAAACTCTGCCCGCCGAGGCTCAGGCGATTGATGCCTGCCGCTCGCAGCCCGCGCAGTTGTTCCAGGCTGAGTGTACCCGGATTGGCTTCCAGCGTGATTTCGGCGTCTTCGTCAACGGCGAAGGCGGTGCGGCAGGCGTCAAGCAGGCGCGTGATCTGTTCGACGCTGAGCAGGCTGGGCGTGCCGCCGCCAAAGAAGATGGTGCGGGCGCGCCGGGGTTTCCCATCAGGAAGCTGTGCCATTGCGCCGGTCAGGGCGATTTCGGTCAACAGCGCTCGCACATATGGCTCGCGCAGGGGAAGCATTCCGGCATAGGTGTTGAAATCGCAGTAGTAGCAGCGCGTATGACAGAAAGGGATATGCATATAGAGAGAGACGGTTTGCAGAAGTTCTGAAATCGGTTCTTCATTCACTGGTATGGAATAGGTTTCCGGGGTTATCATTGATGTTCCTTAAAAAAATGGACTGTCAGGGCGAGCGTTGTACAGTGCTCACCCTGACTTTCGTGAGTCGGAACCCGTCGGGGCGACGCCCCGGCGGGTTCCTGTTTCCCTCTCAAAGAGGGAAACTCAGTCTACGGCGCTCCTGAGCTTGGTATGCCACCCGGTAAGCCACCAGGGAGAGCGCCGTTCTGGTTGCTACCGGGAGCGGCGGAAGGCAGATCGGGTGGCATGTTGTTGGTATCGGTCAATTTGTTCTGGTCGACCGGCGTGATGTTCGTTCCCGGCAGCGCCCTTTGCTCGAAAAGCCAGGCAGTCAGCGCACTGCTCTGCACAGACTGCAAGGTGGTCGGGTCGATGACCCGCGAGGGATCGATGCTCACGATCTGGACGATGTGGTAGGCTCCGTTTTCGACCAGCACCGGACTGATTTCACCCACGTAGCGTGAAGGAGCGAAGAGCCAGTTATCGATGACGCCTGCCTGATCGGTCTGCGCCTGTTGACCGCGCACTAGCCAGCCCAGGTCGCCGCCCTTGCTCGCGGTCGTGGCATCGACCGACTTGCTCTTGGCAAGCGCGCCGAAGTCGCTCCCACTATGAAGCTGCTTCAGCGCCTTCTGCGCGTCGGAGTTATTGCTGAGCGTCATCCAGCGAGCGTGAACCTGGTAGGCCGGGGAGACGATCTTCGCCGCCAGGTAATTCTGCATATTGCTGCGGCGCTGGATGAGCGCGAGCATGGTATGCACATCGTCGTCGGACACGTTATCCTGGCTGAGGAACTTGCTGTAGGTCATCCCCTTCTGCATGTTCGCCGTCAGCGCCTTGAGATCCTGACTGATCTGCGATGCGGTAGGGTTGATCTTCGCCTGCACGCTGCTGCTCTGGCTTGCCACCCATTCTCGGATCAGTTCGTCATCCTGGAGCCAGGTCGCGCTGTCGTTGCCGACCTGCGACTGCGTGAAAAGCTGCTGCTCGTTAGGGATGACGTTTGTGGCCAGATCGTTGTACTCCTGATTCAACTGGTCGTGTTTGGTCTGCGCCGCGTTCAAGTCCTTTTTGGCTTGCGTAAGCTGTGTATTCAACTGCTGACGCTGCGCGTTTGACTGTGACCCGGCGGGAAGAGCCTTGATCTGCTTGTTCAGGGTATCGATCTGCGTGGTCTGCTTGTCGATGGTTTGCTGCTCCGCGTCGACCTGCTTTTTCAGGTTGTCGCGCTGGGCGATCAGGCCATTAGGGCCATTCAGGCGATCCTCTTCAAGCTGCGTTTTGACTGCCACCAGTTTGCGATAGGTGGACTGGGGAATCTGCTGACCATTGACGGTGGTAATCGGCAGGCCGGGAGTGATCACATTGATATTGAGCCAGGCACCGACGATGACCGCTACAATCAGAAAAGCGATAAGACCGGCGACAGCCCACGTGGCGCGCTGCTGGAAGCGCACTTTTTCGTTGTGCGAGAGATGACCGCCCCAGCCAAAAATAAGCGGTTTGCCGTCACGTCGCGCCTCAAAGCGAGCCGTCTGCTTGACGTACTTCTTTGGTTTGTTGGATCGCGCTGGCCGTTTGTTTGCTGGCTTGCGCGCTGTCTGACTATTCATAACTTTAAACTGGCTCCCCTCCTGCATCAATGCGATGGCTCGCGTCAATACGTCAACAAACACAGCGAAGATGGCTACATGCCTTTCTTCTCTTCTGGAAAGTGATGAAAGAACATGTATCCATCTTGCTATGGTTCATACTGTGCCTGCTTTGCTACGACTGCTACATGCCACGAATATGCTCTGCGGTGTAGGGCAGCAGGGCCATCTGCCGCGCCTCTTTAATGGCCCGGCTCAACAGGCGTTGATGCTTGGCGCATGTCCCGGTTTTGCGACGAGGCTCAATCTTGCCGCGATCCGAGATATAGCGCTTCATAAAGCGACCGGCATCCTTGTAGTCGATTTCACGCACGTGATCGTGGCAGAACTGACATATTTTGCGGCGGGATGTGCGCTCGCCCCGGCCTCCCTCACGCCGTTCGCGGCGTGGGCCTGACGACTCACTACGTCTTTGCACGAACTCTCTCCTTCATTATTTAGAAGGGGGTATTATCATCCCCGTGATCTTCTAAATCACCGAGGTCGTCGATATTGCCTGCCATGAAGTCCGAACTGCTG
>DASTKE010000061.1:0-7126 GCA_035716105.1 Ktedonobacteraceae bacterium
GCCCGCGCTGGAGCCATCACGGACGCGGGCGAGTACCAGGCATCGCCCCTACGACTTCTGGTTTCCTCTCGAAGGATGGAGATCCGCCCCAAAAATCATTTGGCTTTTTAGGGGCAGTATGATACTATAGGGATTCAAGAAACACGAACGAATGCATTCATTCCATACATATGTGTAGTCAGGATTGTGCTATGTTTTATGATCGTGCGAAAATTTTTGTCAGCGCGGGCAATGGTGGCAGCGGTTCGCGGCACTTCAGGCGAGAACGCTATGTCCCACGAGGGGGACCGGATGGCGGGGACGGTGGAAGAGGTGGCAGCGTCTACCTGCAAGCCTCCAATAACATGAACACCCTCATCGATTATCGCTATCGACAGCAGTTCAAGGCCGGAAATGGTGAGAACGGCATGCGCCAGAAGATGCATGGCGCGAAGGGAGAGGATATCGTGCTCGAAGTACCACAGGGTACCATTGTGCGCGATGCCGAGACTAATGAGTTGGTTGCAGACCTCGTGGAAAATGGGCAGCGTATCATGGTAGCGCGTGGTGGACGCGGTGGTCTCGGCAACGTCCATTTTGCCACGTCGACGCACCAGGCTCCGACCGAGGCGCAAAAGGGCGAACCCGGCGAGGAACGCTGGCTGCTGTTCGAGTTGCGCCTGATTGCCGATGTGGGACTGGTTGGCTATCCCAACGCTGGGAAGTCCACCTTGCTCTCCGTTGTCTCCGCCGCTCAGCCCAAGATTGCCGACTATCCCTTCACCACGCTGGAGCCAAACCTGGGCGTGGTCGTCATCGGTGTTCCCGGTAGTGGCGACGACTACAGCTTCGTGATGGCCGATATTCCCGGCCTCATCGAAGGTGCCGCGCAAGGTGTTGGCCTGGGACACGAGTTTCTGCGCCATGTCCAGCGCACCCGCCTGTTGATCCACCTGGTTGATGGCTCGACCCTCGAACGAGACCCCTGGGAGGAATTTCTTGCTATTAATAAGGAACTGCGCGAGTACGAGGAACAACTGGCGCAGCGTCCACAGGTTGCCGTCATGACCAAGATGGACTTGCAGGAGTCACGGGAGCGCTGGCCTGCCTTCAAGGCGCAAGCCGAGGAAGCTGGCTATCCCACCTTTGCCATCTCAGCCGCCACACGCCAGGGCATCGACGAATTGATGTCATACACCGCCCGGCGCTTACAGGAGATCAAACAGCAAGAGGCCGAACAGGCCGCTGCTCAGGCGCTGACCGGGGAAGTGGGTCCCGTTCTGCGCCCGCAGCCGGTTGATGCTTTTACTGTCACGAAAGAGAACGGCGTCTATGTCGTGCGTGGAAAGCGTGTTGAGCGTGCGGTCAACATGACTGACCCGGAAAACGAGGAAGGCATGAACCGCTTGCAGACCACACTGGCGAAGATGGGTGTGACAAAAGCGTTGGAAGAGGCTGGCGTCAAGGTTGGCGATGTTGTGCGCTTCGGCAAAGTTGAACTGTACTGGGGCGAGTAACACAAGAGTTGTGTTATAATAACAGCAGTAAAAACAGCAGTTGTAGGTGGACTACCCCGGTGTGCCTTTTTTCAGCAGGAACTTATGCAAGATCAGGGGCGCATACCAGCTTTTGGCTATGGTCGGGGTAATGTGTGCAGGAGTTTTCAGGAATAAGGACACATGGGAGAGACACTCAACCTCTTATTTCGCAGTCGCGAAGATGGCTCATATGAGCTACAGGTCAAGGAGAGCTGGTCTGGACGCACGGTGAGCGGCAACTTTATTCCCCCATACACCGATAAACAACTCAATGCATTGCATAAGAAATTAAATACGCTGGAAAGCAGCGGTCACGAACTGCGCGATATTGGGCAGCGCCTCTTCCTGGCACTGTGCGGTACCAGCAGCCTCGAAGCTACCGGCGTTCGCAGGCGTGAAGCCTCCGAGCAGTCCGTGCAGGCGATGCTGCGCAGTGTGATCCAGCGTACTCTGCACCGGCGCGGCACGGTCGCGTTGACATTCTGTTTCACGCCAGAGTGCGATACGTTCGTGCGCTACCCCTGGGAACTGCTGCATAATGGCGAGCACTTCCTGCTGGCCTCCGGCGTGTTCACGCTCACCCGCGTGCTCTATCACCCGGACGAACCCGCGCACAATGAGCTACCGGTCCACCCACCGTTTCGTATGCTCTACATGAGCGCCTCACCCAGAGAATTTCCCACGCTGGAAACGGAACGCAGCTTTGAAGCGATGGTGCGGGCCTTGTTTGATCTGCGGGAAGATGGCCGTATCTATCTTGATCGCCTGGAGCAGGTGACATACGATCAACTGGTGAGCTACCTGAGTTCCTACGGTGGTGCCAGCGTCCTCGACGACAACGAAACGTCGATCCCCTGTTATGCCGTACATTTTGATGGGCATGGCGCGTATGGTCGCCTGTGTTCAGACGAGTATTGCCAGGCGCTTAACGAGCCAAATGCGCGTAAGTGTGCTGCGTGCGGTGCCTCGCTCACTCGCGTCAAGCCACAGACGTACCTGTGTTTCTGTGATGAGCAGGGCGACAACCGCTACATTGATACAGAGACGCTGAGCGACCTGTTTTTGAGCAGCGATGTGCGTCTGGCGGTCTTCTCGGCGTGCGAGACGGCCACGTTTGCCTGCGAACCGGGAACAAGCACAGGGAATACAGGAACTATAGGCGTCAGTCAGCGGCGCAAGGTCACTTTTGATACAACGCTGGCAACGGCTCTGGTGATGGCTCAAGTGCCTGCCGTCGTCGCCATGCCCTACTCGTTGCAGGACGATCTCAGCCCGACTTTCATGTTTCACTTCTATGAGGCGCTGGCCCAGGGACGTATGCTGGAAGAGGCTCTGGCACGTGCGCGACAGGCGTTGCTGCCCCGGCAGCAGAAAAGCTGGTTTATTCCTGTCCTCTACCGGCACCGGGGCGAGGGAGAACTGGGGCCGGTCGCTCTGCTGGCCGACCAGGATGAGCCTGAAGAGCACGATCATCCCCTGGCGCACCTGGGAGCCGCCTCGACATTCGTGGGACGCGAGCAAGAACTGCGTGATCTGGAAGACCTGCTGACAGCCGCCGCTCAACTGGATGACGCTGGCGGGCAGAATGGCCATCAAAAATTGCGACCGGGAGTGCATCACATCGCCCTGACCGGCCCAGCCGGTATCGGCAAGAGCGCGCTGGCGCTTGAGGCGGCGCGGCGCAATCGCGAGAAGTTCTCCGGCGGTGTGATCGGCGTGTCGCTGCAAGGCGGCAAATCCTTTGCCGAAGCCTTGATCGAAATCGCCCATTTCCTGCATATTTCGGCAAAGGCTGTGCAGACTGCCAATCCGGTTGCGCGTGCGCGGTTGGTGCTCAATACGTTGCAGCCGCTGGCGGATCGCGGCTTCTCTTGCCTGCTCGTGTTGGACGGTTTTGAAGAGGTGAAGGAGCAGGCCGAGGTGAGCGCGTGGCATCGTTTCCTCTGCGCCCTGCCCCGGCACGTGGTCGTCCTGCTCACCTCGCGGGCGAATCCCTCGACAACGGCGGTACTCGAAGGCGCTACCTGCCGCTGGTACGAGTATAACGTGAGCAAGATGGACAATGCCGACCTGCTCAAGCTCTTTAAAGAACTCGCCACTATGAATGGGCTGCATGATCGTATTCACCTGGATGACCTGAAGCAGCAAGCCATCTTACAGGATATCTGCACGCTGCTGGACGGCTACCCGCTTGGCGCGGAACTGATCTTCGGCACGGCACATACTATCGGCGGCAAAGTTTTCACGCCGGAGGCCGCGACGCGCTCCCTTGAGGAGGTGTGCGCCGAATTGCGTGAGACGCCGCTGGCGGGTATCTGGGCTGTGCTGGAAGTGGCCTACCTGCGTCTACAACCGTCTGCCCGCTTGCTGCTCTCCTACCTTTCGGCTTTCAAGCTGCCATTTAGCCACGAGCAGATCGTGATGCTGGTTGAGCCGAAGACGCCTGCGGCACTGCGCGCAACGGTGCGGCTCGAACGCGAGCACCTACTGGACGATGTGCGTACTGATGGGCAGGAACTGCTGCGCCAGGCGGGAACGGTGGTACCCGAAGAATTGGCGAAGCACTGGCGCGCCGCTCGTGACGAACTGGTGCAAGGTTCGTTTATCCAGTTCGATGGCCGGGTCTACACCATTCACCCGCAGGTGCGTCACTTCGCGCTCTCGTATCTCTCTGAAGAGGAGCGTCGCGATGTCCATCGCGTGATGGCTGCCTACTACAGCAGCTTGCCGCAGCCCAGTCCCGATGAGTGGTTCGCCGCCTTTGAGCACCTGTCGGGAGCGGGTGAAGCGCACGATCTGCAAACGGCGGTTCACGTCGCGATGCGCGCCTCCTGGGCCATGCAGGGACGAGGGCGGGCGACCGAGTTGCGTGTGATGCTGCGCCGGGCCGAGGGATACGCGCTGCAACTGGGCGACAAGACGGGTGAGGGGCAGATTCTGTGCTGCCTCGGCGCGATCCTGCGCCAGCTTGGGCAATACGCCGAGTCGCTCGCCTGCCTTACACGCAGCCTTGCCCTGCATCGCGAGCAGCAGGAGCACGACGAGGCAGGCTGGGCGCTATACGAACTGGCGATGCTTATGCGCGAGGAGGGCCATTTCCAGCAGGCTGGGAGCTATGCGCAGGATGCCATTGGCCTGTTCCGCGCCGTTGACGATAGTAATGGTGAGGCGTGGATGCAGGTGACGCTGGGTGAGGTCGCACGCGGCTACGGGCGCTATAGAGAGGCATTGGACTATTTCGAGCAGGCGCTGGTGAACTTCCGCAACCTGCCTGTCGACGAGGAGGGCTACGCCTGGGCGCTGCGCAATCGCGGCACGGTCTATGAAGCTCTGGGGCGCTACGGTGAGGCGCTGACCGCTTTCGAGGAAGCCTCGCACCTGTTCAATACGCTGGGGCTGCGCTTCCGGCAAGCCTGGGTGCTGGCTGATATGAGTGCCGTCCATGCCAATCAGGGCGAGTATGGGCTGGCGGAACGCAAGTGCAGCGAATCTATTCTGATCTTCCACGAGCAGGATGTACGGCGCGGGGAAGCCTGGGCTTTGCGTGTCATGGGCGACATTGCGCGCAAACAGAAAAAAGTCGCCGAAGCTGGCAGCTATTACGAGAAGGCGCTGACCATCTTCAATGATCTGGGTGGTCGCAACGATCAGGCGCGTGTCTTCATCTCGCTCGGCTCCATCTCCTTTGACGAGGGTGAATACCTGGATGCTCAGGAACGCTACGAACAAGCCCTGGCGATTGCGCGAGAGCAGGGAGGGCGTCCCATCGAAGGGCGTGGGCTGCGTGGCCTGGGCGACGTATCGAGGGTCTTACGTCGCTTCAGTGAGGCTCGCAGCTACTACGAGCAATCGATGAACATTGCCACCGAACTGAATACACCCGGTGAGCGCTGCGCGGTGCTGCGTCGCCAGGGTGTGCTTGCGCACGCGCAGGGCCAGTACCATAACGCCCTGAACTACTGGATGCAGGCTCTCGCGCTCGACCACCGTCTGATGCACAGCACCCGCAAAGACCTCCAGGAACGCATCGAAACGCTTGTAAGGGAGCAGCACCTGGAAGAGGAGTACGCGAAGCTCTTGCGGGAGTACGGGTTGAGCTAGGCCACCCGCGAGGGGATGGCCCTACTATAGACGTTGGCAGCACTCTGCAAGCCGCACCGTCTATAGTAGGGCCATCCCCTCGCGGGTGGCCTGGAGCCTGCCTATCAGCTTTTCCTTCGTCGCCGCATCATCGCAATCAGCCCGCAACCGATGCCCAGCAGTTGAATCATCATCAACTGCTGCGTCGGCTTATGGCCCGTCAAGGCGTTAACCGCGAACCACACCAGCGAAATGGCGAACACCAGCCATAAGAGCCAATTAGCCCGAAAACGAATCATGCCTGACCCTCTTTTTTGTATGACAGTAAATCTCAAGTAGAGTATCATGCACAATCAGGTTTGGCAAGTCGCAAAAGTTTTGATCCCTGATTTCCCTCGAATTTGCCTTGATTTCTACTCCCGACTATGGTAAGCTTCTTCGTAAGAACAAACCTTTGGAGGTGCAACATATGGTAGCGATTGTCATTCCCGCGGTCTCCGCGTCGGGTAGTATTCCTCTCTGAGTATACCCAGGCTTCTGACATCCGATAGGGCCATGCTCTAAGATTCGTTGCGTTCGCCTGCACAGAGTAATCCGCAAGCGACCTCAATGCTTCTCATTCCAGATCACGAGCAGTTAGCTATTGGCTCGTGATTCCTCCTATGATGTGCAGCCTGTGGCACGCTCCAGCCAGAACAGGCATGTATGGCGATACTTCCCCCTGAGATACGCATTCCAACTCTCTTATCCCTCTCGTGGAATACCTTTGTGATTTTTTGCCTGTTTGCCTTGAACTGGATATAGCCTGAACAGAACATGGATGACCGTATCCAGATACATTTATCGATATGCGGTGATGCCTATTATGAGCAGCGAACATGAAGGGAGGTTGCCGTGAACCAGAGACACAATTCGCAAGTGGAATACAGGAAATACACCATGTCTATTCACCCACGCAGCCCAAAGGAGCATTTACCTTGAAGCGATCGTTTGAACATGATCCCGAAGAAGAAACCGTTACATTCGTGAAAATAAAGCCTGATGCCCGCGAGCGCGCCCGGATGCGCAGCCGCACTCATAGCCAGAGCAAACCCACTCGCAAGAGCAGTTATGAGAGCAGCTCTGCCGTCCAGCGTTGGCTTAAGCAGCAGGCATATGATGAACAGGCGCAGCAGAACGGACAGCAAACCAAACCCGCGTTCAACCCGACGCTGCTGGCATCCAGGCGCGACGCGCCCTGGATTCTCTCGTCGCTGACGCCGTTCTATGACCAGCGCCTGATTACGGACGTTCTGCACGAAGCGCATAGTGGAAAGGAGGCAACTGTCGACTGCTGTGCGGCTCACCCGGAGACGGGAGTTGAGTACCTGGCGGTGAAGATTTATCGCCCGCGCATGTTCCGCAGCCTGCGCAACGATGCCGTCTATCGTTATAGCCGGGTGCAGCGCGACGAGCAGGGGCAGGCGGAACATGGCAACAGCCGCCGGGGCAGCGCCGCCACGCGCAAAACCGAGCGCGGTCGCGCCGCC
>DASTKE010000062.1:0-2530 GCA_035716105.1 Ktedonobacteraceae bacterium
CGCTGCATCTCGTAGAGCAATGTGACCAGGATGCGTGCGCCACTGGCTCCAATCGGATGTCCAAGCGCAATTGCACCGCCGTTCACATTGAGCTTCTCGCGATCGAAACCAAGTTCCTTGCCGACCGCGACCGATTGCGCGGCGAACGCTTCGTTGGCTTCGACCAGGTCGATATCGGCCATCTTCAGCCCACCCTTTTCAAGCGCGAGCTTCGTGGCTGGCACGGGACCCATACCCATGATGCGTGGCTCGACGCCTGCCGAGGCGTAGCTGCGAATACTGGCCAGAGGATGCAAGCCAAGCTGGTTCGCTTTTTGACGGCTCATCACCACGACAGCCGCCGCCCCATCATTGAGACCGGAGGAGTTGCCCGCCGTGACCATGCCGCCCTGCGGCTTGAATGCCGGGCGCAATTTGGCCAGCGCCTCCGCCGACGTGTCGCTGCGCGGCTGCTGGTCGGTATCAAAGATGGTTGTACCCTTCCTGCCTGGCACCTCGACCGGAACGATTTCGTCGCGGAACGTCCCGGCCTGGATCGCATGAACCGCCCGTTGCTGGCTTTGCAGGGCAAACTGGTCCAGTTCCTCGCGGGTCAAATGGCAATCCGAGCAGATGTTTTCGGCGGTAATGCCCATGTGGTAATCGTTGAAAACATCCCACAGGCCGTCCTTGATCATTTCGTCGACCAACTGTCCATCGCCCATGCGATAGCCGAAACGCGCCTTTTCCAGCAGGTAGGGAGCGCGGCTCATGCTCTCCATGCCGCCAGCAACGATGATTGCGGCATCGCCCAGGCGAACCGCCTGGGCTGCCAGGATAACACTCTTCAGCCCGCTGCCGCACACCTTGTTGATGGTCATCGCGGGTATGTTGACGGGCAGTCCGGCAAAGATAGCTGCCTGGCGCGCCGGATTCATGCCCTGCCCCGCCTGCAGCACGTTGCCCATAATCACTTCGTCCACCTGATCGGGTTGGAGGTCGCCGCGCTGCAGCGCGGCGCGGATGCTGATTTCACCCAGCTTTGCCGCTGATACCTCGGCCAGCCCTCCTCCATACGTGCCAATCGCGGTACGCGCTGCACTGACGATTACTGCATCTTGTAATTCAGCCATGATGTTCTTTTCCTTGCCTGTGAATATGCCAGTCCAAAGCTCATCGCTTCGGACTGGTCAGATTGCTATCGTATCAACTGTCGAGACTCTCTTACATGTAGATGCCGCCGTTGACATTCAATGTCTGACCGGTGATGTAATCACCATCCACGACGAGGTAGCGCACGGCGCGGGCAATATCTTCGGGAGTGCCAACCCGACCGAGTGGAATTCTCTTGAGAATGGCTTCTTTTACATTGTCCGGAACTCCGGCGAACATATCTGTTTCGATGAAACCCGGACAAATAGCATTCACCGTTACGTTGTAACGGGCCAGTTCCAGCGCGGCTGTTTTGGTGAAACCGATAATGCCGGCTTTGGCGGCGGAGTAGTTCGCCTGGCCGAAGTTTCCCATTTGACCAACAAAGGAACTGATGTTGATGATCGCCCCACTTCTCTGCTGCATGAAGTGGTTTTGGGCCGCCCTTACCGTGTAAAAGTTACTGTTCAGATTGTTCTGGATGACGGTGTTCCAGTCTTCGACGGTCAACTTCTTCATGGTGCGATCAATGTTGATGCCCGCGTTGTTGACCAGCACATCAATCCTGCCGAAGCGACGGACGGTTTCCTCGATGAGGTTGGCTGCCTGTGCCGCATCGGCGACATTCGCTTGCAACGCGACCACTTCCGGTGATCCCATTTGCTGAAGTTTCGCCACCAGTTCCTCTGCGGGTCCCTTGCTGTGCGCGTAATTGACGACGAGCCTGGCACCACCGCGCCCAAGCTCCTCCGCTATCGCACGCCCGATACCTCTCCCGGCACCGGTGATAACGACGACAGCGCCCTCTAATGTTGCCATTAGAAACTCCTTTCTGTGTGATGTAACATCAAAACAACGTCATATAACCGACTATAACGTTCTACATGAGACGCATTACGTGTTTGAAAAGACAAACTGGAAGGAGTATAGCCGCAAATTGTCACAAAACTATCCCAATACGTCCCTCTGGTATCACGAACGACTCACGACTTGAGATGAGCAGAGCGATCGCTGACCTCACTTTTCCAGCACGTAGGTACCTGGCGCTGGCACAATTGGCGGATGGGACTTGCTGCCCACAGCTGGCGGCGCTACCCGCTCTCCTGAACGGGTCTGCAACCATGCCAGCCAATCCGTCCACCAGCTTCCTGAGCGATGTTCTGCTCCCTCAAACCACTCATCGGCACTGCTCGCGGGTTTGTCATTTATCCAGTAGCCCTTCCCTCTGGTCGGTGGGTTGATGACACCGGCGATGTGTCCGCTGCCGCCCAGGGCAAAACGCACGGGGCCACGAACAAGGCGGGAGGTGCGCCAGGCCGATTTCCAGGGAACGATATGGTCTTGCTGGGTGCCAACCGCGTAGATATCCTGGCGAATGCGGCCAAGATCGACGGGGACA
>DASTKE010000063.1:0-6798 GCA_035716105.1 Ktedonobacteraceae bacterium
GGGGAGTTGCTGGATGTCGTGCAGGTTGCGCAGCAGGGCGGCTTTGAGGTTCTCTGCCGCGACGCGATAGTTGTGGTGCGCCCCGCCGAGCGGTTCGGGAATCAGTTCGTCGATCAGGTCGAGCGATTTGAGTTCGCGGGCGCTGATACGCATGGCTTCGGCGGCCTGCGGCGCGAAACTCTTGTCGCGCCAGATGATGTTGGCCGCGGCCTCTGGTGCGGCAACAGCATAGATGGTGTGCTCCATCATCAGGATGCGGTCGGCGACGCTGATGGCCAGTGCGCCGCCACTGCCACCCTCGCCGATCACGGTGGCGATGATGGGGACGCGCAGGCGCGCCATCAGGTAGAGGTTGGAGGCGATGGCCTCACCCTGACCGCGTTCCTCATCTCCCAGCGCAGGGAACGCGCCTGACGTATCTATCAGGCAAATAATGGGGAAGCCAAACTTCTCGGCCTGCTTCATCAGGCGGGCCGCTTTGCGGTACCCTTCGGGGTGGGGCATACCCAGGTTGCGGAACTGCTTCTCCTTCAAGTCGCGTCCCTTTTGATGGCCGATGAGCATGACGGTTTGCCCATCCAGTTTCGCGGCCCCGGCCATGATGGCGTGATCGTCGGCGTAGGCGTGGTCGCCGTGCAATTCAAAAAACTCATCGAACATGGCGCGGATATAGTCCGCTGTGTAGGGGCGGTCTTTGTGACGGGCGACCAGCACCGTTTGCCAGGCAGTGAGGTGCTTATAGATATCTTCGGTCTGGCGGCGCAGTTCGCGCTCCATTTCCTGCAATTGCTGGTGCTCGTCCGGCCTCAAGCGATCACCCTTGCGCTGCAAGGCGACGATCCTTTTCTCTAGCTCAGCCAGCGGCCTCTCAAATTCAAGATCGTAAGCCATGGTATTCCGTTCCCCTTTTACTGTCTGTTGCCATTCTGTGAGTTGATTGAGGCCAGTGACGCGCTGTCCTCGTGCGCGGTTCCGGCGTAGAGGTGCAGCAGTTTTGCCAGCATCTGCCGCAGGTCGCGGCGATGGACAACCGCGTCGATCATGCCATGCTGGAGCACAAATTCGGAGGTGACAGCGCCTTCTGGCAGCTTCACGTGCATGAAGCCTTCGATGACACGCGGCCCGGCGAAGCAGATGAGCGCGCCCGGCTCGGCAAGGATCACGTCGCCAAGCATGGCGAAACTGGCGGTGACGCCACCCGTAGTGGGGTCGGTGAGCAGACTGAAGAAGGGAATGTGCGCCTCGCCCAGCTTCGCCAGCGCCGCCGAGGTCTTTGCCATCTGCATGAGCGAATAGAAGCTTTCCTGCATTCGTGCGCCGCCGGAGGCGGAGGCGATGAGCAGGGGAATACGTTTCTCGGTCGCGGCCTCAATCGCACGGGTGATTTTTTCGCCGACCGCCGAACCCATGCTGCCGCCAATGAAGCGGAAATCCATGATCGCCAGCTCGATGGGCAACTCTTCAATGGTCGCGTGACCGATCACTACAGCCTCGTTCAGCTTCACGTTTTCTCGCACTTCGTTCAGCTTCTTCGCGTAGATCTCCTGGGGACTGACGAACGTGAGCGGGTCAGAAGAGGTGATCTCTTTGTCTGTCTCCACGAAGCTGTCCGGGTCGACCAGCAAGTCGATGCGCTCGTAGGCGGAAAGCTTGAAGTGGAAGTTGCAGCGCGAACACACCTTCAGGTTCTTCTCCCAGTCGCGTCCGACCAGCAGCTCTTTGCACTTCGGGCATTTGACCGCGAGATTGCCGCCCGGAGGGAGTCCTGGCTTGTTCTGGCCGACAAATGGCAGCTTCGAGGATGGAATATCAGCTTCTTTGACCATGAAACGCCTCCTCATTCATCTTGCGCGAAGAACGCGGCCACAAAACTTTGCGGCTCAAACGGTGCCAGGTTCTCAACTTTCTCGCCTGTACCCACGAATTTAATCGGTACACCCAGGTCGTCGGCTACAGCGAAGGCGAAGCCTCCTTTCGCGGTACTGTCCAGCTTGGTAATGATCACACCGCTCAATCCGATATCTTCAGCGAATTTACGCGCCTGGAGCAAGGCGTTCTGTCCGGTCGTGGCATCGATCACGATCAAAAGCTCATGCGGGCCATCGGGGATGAATTTCTGAATAACCTTGTTAATCTTCTTCAGTTCTTCCATTAAGTTATATTTTGTGTGCAGGCGACCAGCCGTATCCACGATCAGTACATCGGCTCCTCGCGTCGTTGCCGCCTGGATAGCGTCGTAGACCACCGCTCCCGGATCAGAACCGGGATTCTGGCTGATGACCGGGACGTTGATGCGCTCTCCCCATACCTTGAGTTGCTCGATAGCTCCGGCGCGGAACGTGTCTCCCGCCGCCAGCACGACGCGATGACCCTCACGGGAGAGCCGGTAGGCCATCTTGGCGATGCTCGTTGTTTTTCCTGACCCGTTGACGCCAATCACCAGAATGACGGTGAGAGGAGATTTCGCGGAGAAATTCAAGGAGGATGGCTTGCCCAGCAGCTTCGCCAGTTCTTCACGCAGGATTTGCTGTAGCTGTGTGGTGGTGTGCAAGTTCTCATTGGTGACGCGCTGGCGCAGGTGGTTCATCAGCCACTCGCTGGTACCTGGCCCGACATCGGCGCTCAACAGCGCCTCTTCCAGTTCATCCCATGTATCATCGGTAATCTCTTTTTGCTTTTGTAGTGCCTCGCCGCCCATTCGATTAAAAAACTGGCGAGTGCGATTTAAACTGGCTTTGAATGGATTAAAACGTTCTGGCATATAGACTCCTCTCCTCCCTATTCGCCCATTATACTATCACCTATAAGCGAGATATAGCAACTTCTATAACACGAACAGAAGGCAAAAGGACGTACTCCCTTTACCTTCTGTTCGTTCATACCTGCCGTAGCGCAGCGCTTCACCGTCCTCGTTGCCACTGGGATCAATGACAAGTTAGGAGCGACCGCTGCGATACGAATGCAGTGACCCGTCGCTGATTGGTTCATTGATGATAATATCACCGTTACGGATCTTGATGTTGTACAGACACGAGGGGTTCGTGCAAACCCAGGCCTTGTACTCGATGGAAGCTCCTTGGCTGCCGAAGTCCGAAAGCGGGACTAAATCACCTTCACTACACTTGCGACACCGGGGAAATGCATTTTCCACGAAATCGCCTCCTTCCTTCCCTTTGGAGGATAGTACTCGCCAACACGACTTGCCGCCGTACCGCACGGGGCGAGATCGGCGAGGATGTAAGCCGAGGGGGAGCCTCCGCCTCTGCATCCGCGTCCCCACTACAGTCACCAGCCCATACTCCTGTTATCATACCACACATTGTCTCTACTGTCAGCAGGAAAATGAAGTTTTTTTCATCTCCCTTCCAAATATTCCTCAGCGTCACCTTTCACCCGGCAACTTGAGTAACTTTGAGCAGCTTCTCGCGGAGCAATCTATGGACGCTCACAAGCTGTATTGCTGTGCCTGCTTTATGCTCTTAGCATAACAGGTGTTACAAAATCCGTCAAGCTTTCGGTGACAGTTTTTTCATATATGTATCCTCTTCTATACGCCGCCTGGTTGCGTAAAAATCCGCACCCCTGGTAATCTCTTCGGCATTTTTTTCCTCTGCCATCTCATCGCTCGTCCTGCTTTGCCATCTGAAAAAGGGCGCTACATTTTTCACCAGAACCCTTCAGAATCATGTACTGGTGCCGATTGATATAGCGACGCGCTGAAGACGCATCATGAAAAACCCTGGTATACGTTGCCCGTTTCGCCATCTGGCACGATTGTTGCAGTAAAGAAAAGTGGGAAGCAGGAAATAACGTATGCGACATTCCCGACCTGCATGAATTGCTGTTTGACTGAATAGTTCGCTTATAGCAAGCACAGATAAAAAGGAGTACCGGTAATGGGAACAAAAACAACCAGGGTATATAACGTTGATGATGAGGTGGCTCTCCTGTCGAAGAAAAAAGGATATGCGAAAAAACGCGAAAACATGTACGAGGACAACGACCTGGGAGCAGAACTGGACTTTGAGCATGTGTTTGAGGAGGAATTCGACGAGGATGAAGAGGGTGATGAGAGTGAAGGGGGCATACCGTCTCTGTCTCCCAGACAGCCTCCTGCGATGGACGATTCGGTCAAGCTCTATCTCAAAGAGATCGGCTCATTCCCCCTGTTGACTGGCGAGCAGGAACTGGCGCTGGGCGAGCGCGTGGCTGCGGGCGATATGCGCGCCTGCCAGAAACTGATCGAAGCCAACCTGCGACTGGTGGTCAGCGTGGCGAAACGCTACTCAAGCCAGGGCTTGTCCATGCAGGATATGATTCAGGAGGGCAATATCGGCCTGATGCGTGCGGCCCAGAAATTTGACTACCGGCGCGGCTTCCGCTTCAGCACCTATGCCACCTGGTGGATTCGCCAGTCGATCACCCGCGCCATTGCTGAGCACTCGCGCACCATCCACATTCCCGTCCACGTGGTGGAAGTTATTTACAAGATCAAGCGCGTGGCCCGTCGTATGTACCAGGAGCAAGGAACAGAGGCGAGCGCGGCCCAGATCGCCGCGATCGTTGGTCTGCCCAAAGAACGGGTAGTTGAACTGCTCAACGCCTCCGAGCAGCCCATGTCTCTCGACGCGCCGGTAGCCGACGATGAACTTTATCACCTTGCCGATATGTTGGAGGATACCAGCATGGCGGCTCCCATCGATCAGGTTTCGCGGCGAATGCAGCGCGAATACATCGAACAAGCCATGCACGTGCTGAATGAGCGCGAGCGCGACATCATCGAGCTGCGCTATGGCCTCGTCGATGGGCGTTCGCACACCCTTGACGAGGTGAGCGTGATGTACAAGCTCACCCGCGAGCGCATTCGCCAGATAGAGGTCAAGGCCCTGCGCAAGCTGCGCTACCCCGACCGCTACGAGTGTACCGCCAACCTGTGCGACCTCGTCCACGCCTGAAATGAACCCGTAACGTGGATACGTTCTGTAGGGCCTCGATCAATCGCGGCCCTACGTGAGTCTGGATCAACCTGCGATTATCAAACGTTATTATACTTCCGCTGCTACGCCTCCGGCTTTAGCCTGGAGATAGGCCTGGATGAAGGGATCGACATTGCCATCCAGGTAGCCCTCGGTATCGCTCGTCTCGTAGTTGGTGCGGTGATCCTTGACGATGTTGTAGGGGTGGATCGTCACCGAGCGAATCTGGGTGCCGAAATCGGCCTGGACGTGCTCACCCTTGAGCCGGGCAGCCTCCTCCTCGTGCTTTTTTTCCTCTAGCTCATAGAGACGCGCCCGCAGCAGCTTCATCGCCACCTCGCGGTTCTGAATCTGCGAGCGTTCGTTCTGGCATGTGACCACGATGCCCGTTGGCAGGTGGCGAATGCGTACCGCCGAGTCGGTCTTGTTGACGTGCTGACCACCCGCGCCCGTTGAACGATAGGTATCTATCTCGATATCTTCGGGGCGAATGGTGATCTCGATGCTATCATCGATGTCGGGCATGACCTCGACTTTGGCGAAGGAGGTGTGCCGCCGGTGGGCTGCGTCGAAGGGCGAGAGCCGGATCAGCCGGTGCGTTCCCGCCTCGGAGCGCAGGTAGCCATAGGCGTAGCGTCCTGTGATCTCGACCGTGGCACTTTTGATGCCAGCCTCTTCACCTTCCATATAGTCGTAGATTTCGGTGCGGAAATGGTGGCGTTCGGCCCAGCGCAGGTACATGCGCAGCAGCATCGCTGCCCAGTCTTGCGCGTCCACACCGCCACTGCCCGCGTGAATGCCGATGAGCGCGCTCCGCGCATCGTGTTCGCCGCTCAGCATCAGGGCAAATTGCAGCTTCTCAACCTCTTGCTCGATGTCCGTTACCGACTGCGCAACCTCCGCTTGCATCTCTTCATCTGGCTCCTCCTCCAACAATTGAGCCAATCCAAGCAGGTCGTTAAGCTGTGCCGCAATGCCCTCCCAGGTCGTCACCTCTTCGCGCAGGGCGTTGAGCTGTTGCATCTGTGCCTGCGCTTTGCGGTTATCCGACCAGAAATCCTCCGCTATACTCTCTTCTTCCAGTTTGCTGATCTGTGTGCGTTTAGTCGCCAGGTCAAAGACGCACCATAGTCTTCTCGATACGCTCTTGCAGGCGTTCGATTTCATGTGTAAGTTCACTCATGCCGCCTATTGTACCATGTTTTAGGCTGGAGGCCAAGTGAGAAAAAGGAGTGAGTCTCCGTCCTTCAGGGGGAAATCCGTAGGGGCGATGCCTTGTGCTCGCCCGCGCCCACGACAGCAAGGAGGCGGGCTGCCTTCATCATTCCCCGAATGCGGCTGGCACAAGGCATCGCCCCTACGGCTTCACGTATCCCTCTTCCCTCTTCCCGAAATCTATGATATTGTAGGGGTACAAATTTTATCCTCACGCTCTATCGCTGTTGTTCGCTCAAGCAGTCAGTACCTCGAATGGGAGGCGTTCATGGGTGACTTCGCTCCATCAGCCGATGCCGGCCTGGAGGTTTCCAAACGCAGTTCCGGGCGCTATGCCTGGTATGTCTTCTTCGTCATGTTCGCAATCAATTTCCTCAATTACATGGATCGCTACGTCTTTACCGGCGCGGCCAACATCGTCGCCAAAGAATTGCACTTTGGCATTGACGGCATTGGCTATTTAGCAACCGCGTTCCTGATTGTCTACACGCTCGGCACCTTGCCGCTGGGCATCTGGGCTGACCGCTCGAAGCGCAAGAACGTGGTGGCTGTGTGCGTGGCAGTCTGGAGCCTGGCAACGGCCTTCACCGCCCTGGCGAACAGTTTT
>DASTKE010000064.1:0-2864 GCA_035716105.1 Ktedonobacteraceae bacterium
CGGAGGGAGAAAATAATTGCAATCCTGGTTGCTGTTTCTCTACAAAGTACCGCACGAGCCAAGTTCCCGGCGTGTCTACGTCTGGCGAAAACTCAAGAGTTTCGGTGCCGTCTTATTGCACGACTCTGCCTGGGTCTTGCCCATGACGACACACAGTCTGGAACAATTCCAGTGGTTGGCAACAGAAATCACTGCCCTCGGTGGCGACTCCCTTATCTGGGAAGCGCGCCTGGCAATCAACGCGCAGGACGAAGCGCTTATTCATTCGCTTTTGACCGAGGTGAAACCAACACAGGAGGAAGTGGAAGTGCTAAAAAAAAGTGAAACGTAGGTTCTGTCAAGCTGTTGTACCGATGTCCTGTTTTTCAAGTGATGCAAAAGGGGGTTCCCGATGAAAAGAACGTTTCGTTTTGGTATGTACCTGGCGGCACTCGTATGCACGTTTGTCCTGGTACTGGCAGGCTGCGGCACCCAGGGTTCCGGTAACTCCGGGCCGGTGACTGTTAATTTAGGCTATTTCCCGAACCTGACCCATGCAGTGGCCCTCGTTGGCGTAGAGCGTGGCACGTTCAAGCAGGCGCTCGGCTCCAATGTCGACCTGGAAACCAAGACCTTCAATGCCGGGCCAGCAGAGGTTGAAGCGCTCTTCGCGGGCAGCATCGATATCGGCTTCTCCGGTCCCAACCCGGCCATCGATGGCTATGTCAAGAGTCACGGCCAGGCGCTGCGCATTATCGCCGGTGCATCCAGTGGTGGTGTGATGTTTGTTGTCCGGCCAGGCGCAAACATTAACAGCCCCCGGGACCTCGCCAATAAGAAGATAGCAGACCCGCAGCTTGGCGGTACGCAGGATGTCGCGCTGCGCTACTATCTGCAACAGCACGGTCTGAAGCCGCAGGATAAGGGCGGTAATGTACAGGTTCTGCCGACAGATAACTCGACCATCCTGACACTGTTCAAGCAGGGCAAGATCGACGGGGCCTGGGTACCGGAACCCTATGCAACGCGCCTGGTCGTCGAGGACAAAGGCAAGGTGTTCGTCGATGAGCGCTCACAGTGGCCCGATGGACAATTCGTCACCACGAACATCATTGTGCGTACCGCCTTCATGAACCAGCACCCCGACCTGGTCAGCAAGTTCTTGCAGGCCGATATTGAGACTGTGCAGTACATCCAGAATAACCAGTCGAGCGCCTTGAGCATCGTGAACAGCGAGATCAAACGCATCACCGGCAAGGGGCTGAACAGCAGCGAACTCACGCTCGCCTTCACCCACATGTCTGTGACCTACGATCCACTGAGCAGCACGATGCTCACATCGGCGGACAGAGCCTACTCACTGGGCTATCTGGGAAGTAGCAAGCCCAACCTGGATGGCATCTACAACCTCGGTCCGCTGAACCAGGTGCTCACATCGAAGGGACTGGCAACAGTTGCCGGGCCGTAACGAGCAAAAATCGTAAGAACCGTCTCTATGATGTGATGTCAACAGAGGAGCGAAGCACATGTTTCGTCAGTTAACAGTGAGCGAGGCTGAAGTACCAACGCATACCAACGGGAATAAGCAGCCCGCTCCGGGCGGTATGTCGCTCAAGGTAGAAGGCGTCAGCAAGGTTTTCACAGGGCGAGCGGGGGCCGTCCAGGCCCTGCTCCCGGTCGATATAGAGGTGGAGGCGGGTGAATTCATCTGCCTGCTAGGCCCCAGCGGCTGCGGCAAGTCCACCCTTTTGAGCATTATCGCCGGGCTTGAGTCGGCAACCACCGGCACGATTCTGGCCGGGGATCGTCCGATACGCGGCACGGGAACGGATCGCTTGCTGCTCTTCCAGGAAGCGGCGCTCTTTCCCTGGTTGGATGTCCAGCGCAACGTCGAGTTTGGTCTGCGCCAGGCGGGAATGCGCGGCAAGCAGCGAACCGAACTTGCCCGGCGCTTTATCGAGCTGGTGCATCTGAAAGGCTTCGAGCGCAGCTACGTCCACCAGCTTTCGGGTGGCATGCGCCAGCGCGTGGCGATTGCGCGAGCGCTCGCCATCGATCCGGCCATCCTGCTCATGGACGAGCCATTTGGCGCACTGGACGCCCTGACACGCGATCAACTCCATGCCGAGCTTGAGTCGATCTGGGCCGCTACACACAAAACCGTGCTGTTTGTGACGCACAATGTGCGCGAGGCGGTCGCGCTGGGAGACCGCGTGCTGGTCTTCTCTCCGCGACCGGGGCGCATCGTGCGCGAGTTCCGCATCACGATGCCGCGTCCGCGTTCTCTGGAAGACCCGGCGCTGGTGGAGCAAACGGCGGAAATCATGGCTGTGCTGCGAGAAGCAATGGGCGTTTCTGACCAGAAGGAGGAGCAGGCATATGGCAAAAGCAATTGAGGCACCGGTAGCGGGTCAACGCAGCCTGAATCCCGCCCTCGTATCAGGGACGCGCCGCCTGATCTTCTTCATTCTGCTGCTGGCACTGTGGCAGGTGATTGCCAACAGCAACGTCTGGCCGGATTACCTGTTTCCCGGCCCGCTCGCCGTGCTAAGCGCACTGGTGAGCGGCTTTCAAAACGGCCTCTATCTCCAGGCCACGCTGGTCAGCTTACAGCGGCTCGTGGAAGGCTACGCTCTCTCGATGATTGTCGGGCTGCTCCTCGGCCTGCTGATCGGGAGCTACCGTGTTGCCGAAGAAACGATAGGTTCGCTGGTTTTGGGCTTGCAAGCATTGCCCAGCGTGTGCTGGATTCCGCTCGCTTTGCTGTGGTTTGGCCTGACCGAGCAGGCGATGGTCTTTGTCGTCGTGATGGGCGCGGTCTTCTCGATCACGCTGGGTGTGAACGCGGGTATCAAAAACACACCGCCCATCTACCTCAAGGCAGC
>DASTKE010000065.1:0-5987 GCA_035716105.1 Ktedonobacteraceae bacterium
GTTCCACTTTATGATGGTTGGGTGCGTGGGTAGCGGCCTCCAACAACTTCTCGATCTGCCTGCGCGCTGGCCGCTCCGTCGTCATTTTCCCAATACTGCGCCGCCGTTTGATCGTCTCAAAAACATTCATAGTGATCTTGATAGCTCTTTCGCATGTGATTATGCAGTTTCACACTTGAATCTCGATTATAACATGGAACGAACGTAGGTGCCGCTTTAGCGAGCACACCGCCGATTTATCGGCCAGGCAGGCCGAGGGCCGATAAATCGGCGGTGTGCTCGCTAAAGCGGCACCTACGGGTTCATCGCCATCCAAGTTATTTTATGAAACTGCATTATTGGGTTCATCCCGTGATTTTTTCATTATATCATGTCACGGTGCGGAATAAGGAAGAGACACAGGCGGGTACAAAGAGGGCGAGCCGTCCTCTTTGTACCCGCCTGTGTCTCTTCCTTATTCCGCGCTCTTCAGCAGATTGCCTTCGATGCCGATGGAGGGCAGGATTTGCGCCTGCGCCTGTGTAGTGAGGGGCAGGCCCCAGAGTTTGATGAAACCGAGGGCGGCGTTGTGGTCGAACTGGTCGCCGCTGTCATAGGTTGCCAGGCCGTGGTCGTAAAGCGAGTGCTCCGATTTGCGCCCGACGACGATGCAGTTGCCGTTCGAGAGCTTGACGCGCACATCGCCACTGACGAAGCGCTGCGTACTCTGGATGTAGGAGGCTAAATCCTGGTGCAAGGCGCTGTACCACTGGCCGTTGTAGATCAGGCGAGCGTATTCTGCGGCGACCACCTCTTTGAAGCGCGTCTGATCGCGGCTGAGCGTAAGGCGTTCGAGGGCATTATGAGCCGCGTGCAGCACGACACCGGCGGGAGCCTCGTAAATCTCGCGCGACTTGATGCCAACCAGCCGGTTTTCGATGGAGTCGATGCGCCCGATACCATAGCGGCCAGCGAGCTTGTTCAGTTCCTCGATCAGCGTCACACCGTCCAGCTCTTCGCCGTTGAGCGCGATGGGAATGCCTTGCTGGAAGGTGATTTCCAGGTAGCTCGGCTCTGTGGGTGTACCTTCGGGGCTGGTTGTCCAGGCGTAGACATCCTCCGGTGGCTCCGACCAGGGGTCTTCCAGGATGCCGCATTCGACGCTGCGCCCCCACAGGTTCTGATCGACCGAATAGGGATTGGCGTTGCTCACGAAAATGGGAATGTTGTGCTCATTGGCGTAGGCGATCTCGTTGTCGCGGGTCATGCTCCATTCGCGCACCGGCGCGATGATCTTCAGGTCAGGGGCCAGCGTGTTGATGGAGACATCGAAACGCACCTGGTCGTTGCCCTTGCCGGTGCAACCATGTGCCACGGCAACCGAGCCTTCCGCACGCGCCACCTCGACCAGCAGCCGCGCAATCAACGGGCGCGCCAGGGCAGTAGCCAGGGGATATTGTTCCTCGTAGATCGCTCCGGCCTGCAGCGCGGGCCAGACGAAGTAGCGCACGAAGTCCGCTCGCGCATCCACCACTAGCGCTTTGGCCGCGCCAATCTGCTCCGCACGTGCCGCGATGGCTGGCAGGTCGCGAGCATTGCCGACATCGATGGTCAGCGTAATCACGTCCAGCCCGTATTGTTCTTTGATCCAGCGGATAGCCACCGAGGTATCCAGGCCACCCGAATAAGCCAGTACAACTGTTGACATAATGATAACTCCTGTGTGGTGCGTGTATGACCGAATAATGATTGTATTTATTCGGGTATAAGTTTTCCTATAGCCGTGTTAAAATGTTCTGCTTGTTGCTGCCAGTGTTCTTGCGCCTGCTGAAGCTGCTGCTGCGTCTGTTCCAATCTGAGATTGCCTGCGCCTCCCAGGTGACTGCGTGCTTTGAGGCGCTCTAAAAGTTGCTCGTGGCTCTCGGTGGGCAGCGTGGTATGGCGGTCGAGTTGGGCTGTGACCTCGGCTGCTACGATGCGATAGGCGTCGCGGAAGGGCAGCCGGGCGGTGCTGGCGAGTTCGTAGGCGCGGTCGGCGGCGAAGAGTTCAAAGGTGCAGGCGGCGACCAGTTTTTCGACGTTGACACTCAGGGAATTGACGACCAGCGTGCAGATATCCAGGCTGTCCTGCGCCAGGTCCAGCGCCTCCATGAAAGGGCGCTTGGTCTCCTGGTAATCCATGTTGTAGCCCGAAGGTAGGCCGCTGACGATGCCGAGCATCTGCTGTTGCAGGGCGAGCATGGTCTGCGTGCGCGCTCGCACCAGTTCCATCACGCCCAGGTTGCGCTTCTGTGGCATGATGCTGCTGCCGGTGCAGATTTCCTGCGGTACCTGGAAGAAGCCGTACTCGACCGTCGTGAAGAGTAGGATATCCTGCGCCAGCTTGCTCAGGTCGAGCATGATCTGTGAGAGCGCCTGCACAATTGCGGCCTCGACCTTGCCCCGGCTGTTCTGCGCGTAGATGACATTGTTCTGCACCCGCGAGAAGCCGAGCAGGTCGGAAGCGTATTGCCGGTCAATGCCGATAGGCACGCCATAGCCGGCGGCAGAGCCAAGCGGCGACTGGTCGTTGATCTTATACGCCGCCGAGAGCAGGTGTTCATCGTCCAGCAGCGCCTCGGCGAAGCTAGCTGCCCAGAGACCTACGGAGGAGAGCATGGCGCGCTGCATGTGCGTGTAGCCCGGCATGGGGATGTCGGCATTGCTTCCGGCGAAGGCTAGCAGGGCGGAACAGAGGTCGAAGAGTTTGCCTGCGACCTCGTGCAGTTGCTCTTTGCCATAGAGGCGTAGGTCGACCAGCACCTGGTCGTTGCGCGAGCGAGCGAGATGAATTTTCTTGCCTGCCACGCCTGCCGTGGAGGTCAGGAAGTTCTCGATGCTGGTATGCACGTCTTCGTCAGAAGGCTGGATGGTGAACTCCCCTGTCTCTTCTAGTTCCAGTACCTGGCGGAGCGCATCGGAGATGGCCCCATATTCGGCTTCTGTGAGGAGGTCGATATGGTGCAGCATGGCGGCGTGGGCCAGCGATCCCCAGGCATCCTGGCGAATCAGGCGGTTGTCGAGGACGCTATTCTGCGCGGCCTCGAAGCGATCTACTCGCTCGTTCAGCTTGTAGCCTTTTTGCCAGAGTTTTGTCATATGTCATACTCCTTCAAGAAGTAAGCTTTGGAAGGAGTCGGACAATAGAAAACTCCCGCCCCTTCCGAAACAAACATTGAAGGGACGAGAGTGTAATGGCCGAAATAGCGCCGATAGCATACTTTTCTTTACAAAAGCACGCCTGTATTACACACCCGTGGTGCCACCCTGATTGTCACGCCCTGCTTCTGAGCATCTTCCGTCCAGCACTGGCGCGGAATGGCGATGACCACTTTTCCGGTTATCCTGCTGCGTGGGAACCACCCACCTGCTCCTACTTGCCTGCGCTCCTGTATAGAGACGCGGACTTTCTTCGGTCAGCCGCTCCCGAAGGCGTTCCGCGGAGGCGCATCCATTCCGAACTTCCACTCTGCTTCGGATCGCTGTCGGTTGCCTCCCGCGTACTCTTTTCGTTCAGCGCGGGTCAGACTTTGTGATTACACAGTAAAGGATACCAGCAGATGGAAGAAATGTCAACGTTTGCAAGGATAGCGCTCATATGATATTCTTCATTTGAGAAGGCCGTTGATGAAAGCAGCGGTTAGCGCTATGGAGGAAGACGATGCAGCTAGAAGAATACTTTGATTTCTTTGCGGAGGATGATATCAGGCTCAAGGGAACACGAGTTGGCATTGAGACGATCCTCTACGATTATATACACCGTGCGCGTTCGCCCGAAACTATCGCTGAAACATATACTTCGCTGACTTTGGAGCAGGTATATGCCACCATTCTGTACTACCTGCACAACAAGGAAAAGGTAACAGCCTACCTGACCGACTGGTTGGAGTGGAGTAGGGAAATGCACAGGCAACAGGCTATGAACCCATCTCCTGCCAGTCAAAGACTCGCAAGATCAAAGAAGAGAGGGAGGCTTATAAAGAAACTGCATGAGTATTCGCTATCTTACTGATGAAAATCTTGACCCTCTCTACAAGAAACAGTTATTGCTGAAGATGCCGGGTCTTGTTGTCTATGGTGTTGGTGATATTGGAACTCCACTTATAAGGAACGCTGGACCCGGAGATTTTATGTTGGTGTGAGGAAAATAATTTTATCCTGATCACTAACAACCGTAAGTCTATGCCTCCTCATCTACGAGAACACCTGGCGCAAGGACGCCATATTCCAGGAATTATCACTTTCAGTACAGAAATGAGGATTGGGAATGTTATAGATGGACTCTTACTGATAGCCGAGGCAGGGAGAGCGGAGGAGTATCAAGATCGTATAGAGTATTTGAATGCAACCTAATTTCTGGTTGCTGCTGTAGATCGGGAAATACCTCCCTGCTTTAGCGTAATCTAAACAGGATAAACTATCTGGGAGATTTTGTATGTCACAATCCCCTCTTCCATCCATGCGCGTCGTCTTTTTCTCGAATCAGCCGCCGCCACTGGTGAACGCGGTGGTGGAGGCGTTGGAGGCGCTGGGGCAGCAGGTGTTGCTGGTTGTTACGACGCCGGGGACACGCAGCCGACCCAATGATAACTATCACCGCATTGTCGCCAGCGTGCGGCGCGACCTGGATGTGCTGGTGACGAGCCACATGGCCTCACTGCCGCTTATGCTGCGCGGGCTGGAACCTGATGTGATCTTCTCGGCTGGCTTCCCGTGGAAATTGCCTTCGGCGCTGCTGGCGGTTCCGCGACTGGGCTGCATCAACGCGCATCCCGCCCTCCTGCCGCAGTATCGCGGCCCCGAGCCGGTCTTCTGGCAGATCATGAATGGGGAGTCGCAGATCGGGATGACGATTCACCGCATGGATGCCGAGTTTGATACCGGCCCGATTCTGGCGCAGCGAGCCACGCCTGTTTCCGAGGATGACGATATTGATAGCATCTTCCCCAAATTGATGACGCTGGGTGGGCCGCTGCTGCCGATTGCGCTGGCATCTGTGGCGGCAGGTATACCCGGTATGCCACAGCCAGCAGAGGGCAGCTACGCGCCGATGGTGACTGAGGCCGAGCGCCGCCTGGACTGGCAGCGCCCGGCTGTGCAACTGCGCAACCAGGTGCGTGCCTGGGGACGCATGGGTGCGTTTGCCGAAATCGACGGCAAGAGCTATCTTGTGCGGCGTGCGCGTGTCGCTGCTGGTTCTGCGGCGCAACCGGGAACGTTGTTGCAGCGTGCTAATGAGGGGCTGCTTGTCCAGAGTGGGCAGGATGCCCTGTTGATCGAGGATTTTGCAGAGGCATAGGCAGAAACAGGAGTATTGAAACGAGATGGTAGCAATATCTGTAATGATCGAGGGGCAGGATGGGCTGACGTGGCCGCGCTGGCAGCGACTGCTGGCGGCGGCGGAAGACTTTGGCTTCGCGGGACTGTTTCGTTCCGACCATTTTACCAATGGGCAGCCGCCGGATAAAGACTCGCTGGAAACGATCGTCTCGCTGACGTATCTGGCTGATCATAGTAGCCGCATTCATTTTGGGCCGTTAGTCGCGCCGCTTTCGATACGCAACCCGGCAATTCTGGCACGGCAGGCGCTCGCGATTGATGACTTGAGCAACGGGCGCATGATTCTAGGTCTTGGCGCGGGCTGGCAGGAGCGCGAACACAGCCACTTCGGCTATAATCTGGGTGATGTGCGGATGCGCATGGCTCGCTTTGAAGAGGGACTTGAGGTTGTGACGCGCTTGCTGCACAGCGACGAGCCTGTGACCTACGAAGGCAACTTCTTCTCCTTGCGCGAGGCGATACTGCTCCCCCGTCCGGCGCGTGCTGGTGGTCCGCCCATTCTCATCGGTGGTAATGGAAAGAAGCGCACGCTGCCGCTGGCGGCTCGCTTTGCCGATATCTGGAACGGCCTCTCCCTCACACCCGAAGGCTTCAGCGAGCGCTCTCAACTGCTCGACGAACTGCTGCCT
>DASTKE010000066.1:0-3775 GCA_035716105.1 Ktedonobacteraceae bacterium
AGAGTACGAGCCGCGTCTGACCGCTATTGGCTCAGAGCCATCCTTTGCTATCGGGCAGCGGCCACTGCTCGTGCAGACAGACGAGGGCAATGTGCTCTGGGATTGCATGACGTACCTGGATGACGAGATAGGAGCGACCATAGATCAACTGGGCGGTCTGAAGGCCATCGCCATCTCTCACCCGCATTACTATACGACGATGGTGGAGTGGGCGCGGCGCTTCGACGTTCCCATCTACCTGCACGAGTCCGACCGGCAGTGGGTTATGCGGCCAGACGAGCGCGTCGTCTTCTGGTCGGGTGAGGCGCGCCCGCTCGTCGGCGATACCACGCTGATCCGGCTCGGCGGTCATTTTCGCGGCGGTCAGGTCTTGCACTGGCCCTCCGGAGCCGAGGGCAAGGGCGTGCTGCTATCCGGCGATATCATAACAGTGGTGGCAGACCGCAACTGGGTCAGTTTCATGTACAGCTATCCCAACCTGATCCCGCTTCCAGGGCGGGAAGTGGCGCGTATTCGCGACACCATCGCCCCCTACCGGTTCGAGCGGCTCTATGGGGCCTGGTTTGAACGAGAGATTCTGGCCGATGCCCGGAACGCCGTCATCAGGTCAGCAGACCGCTATATTCTCGCCCTTGAGCACCTGCTGACCTGAACAGGAAACACGCTGTATAATATTAAGAGAAGCAAGTCATCAATGATGGCGTTCTCGTAGTGCCAGTAAGACATTCTGTTCCGGGCGAAAGGAAAGGTATCATGAGCGAGAAACGAGCGTGGGTGATAACGGCCCTCTGGTTTGGCACCATCGCCCTCGTTGGTCTGTTGAAACGAACACTTGAGCGGCAGAGACCCGGGTAAAGGTATCCCGGAAGCAGAGAAGGCAGTGGAAGCAAACCGTCAATGTTTGCTCTCACTGCCTTTTCTTCTAGATTCGTCAGGAAGCGAGCGTTTGACAATTCTATCGGTGAGGCTTCTGTGCGAACACAGGCCACTGATCAGAAACGTCGAGAGACGCCAACGATCAGGCCAGGTCTCGTCGGCATAAGGCGGGACCCAAAGTGGCTGGATAGTCTTGAACTATTCTACGTCGTACAGTGCCAAAGCTCAACTGGAGGGGAATAAGCAGCATCCCGGTACTGGTTACGCCCCCTCGTGAAATAGGGGGCATTTTTATTGGACATGCCCCGACAAGGAGGTGTCCAATGGACAAAGTAACAACGACGCGGCAGGAGGACGAGAGTCGCAAGCAGCGCCCATTTCGCCTGAGAAGGCGACCCTCCCGCCTGCTCTTCTATCTAGGCATCTTCGGGCCTGGATTGATCGCCGCCAACGCCGGTAACGATCCCGGCGGTATTGCCACGTATAGCACCATGGGCGCGCAGTTTGGCTACTCGATGCTGTGGGTGATGGTCGCGCTCACGGTGGGTATGGCGATTGTGCAGGAGATGGCGAGCCGCATGGGAGCCGTCACCGGCAAGGGACTTTCTGATCTGATTCGCGAGAATTTTCCCCTGCGCTTGACTGCCTTTATCATGCTAACGTTTCTGGTTGCCAATGGCGGTGTAGTGGTCTCCGAATTCATCGGCATCACGGCGGCGCTTGGCCTGTTTAACGTCCCCGGCTGGATTGCCGCCCCTCTGGGTGGCCTGCTCATCTGGCTGCTGGTGGCACGTGGCTCCTATGCGCGGGTCGAGAAGGTGTTTCTGGCCCTGACCTTCACCTTTTTCGCCTACATCATCTCCGCGTTTCTCGCCAAACCGGACTGGGGACAGGTACTTGCTGGCTCGGTCATTCCCACAGTACATTTGCAGGGCGCTTACATCCTGACCCTGGTGGCCGCGACCGGAACCACCATCAGCCCCTATATGCAGCTTTATATACAGAGCGCTGTTGTTGACAAGGGTGTGGGCCTGAGCGAGTATAAATATGAACGCTTCGAGGTCTATGTCGGTGCCATTTTCTCCAATGCCGTTGCCTTCTTTATCATTGTGGCGACCGCGGCAACCCTTTTTGTGCATAGCGGCGGCAAGGGCGTGGTTATCGGCTCGGCGGCGCAGGCGGCGCAAGCGCTGGAGCCCTTCCTGGGCGTGTTTGCCAGGGACGCCTTCGCGCTTGGATTGTTGGGAGCGGCCTTTCTGGCGGCTGCTGTGCTTCCACTCTCCACCAGCTATTCCATCGCGGAGATGCTGGGGTTAGAACGAGGCGTCAGCAAGAGTTGGAGAGAAGCGCCTTTCTTCTGGACATTGTTCACCGTGCTCATCGTCATCGGCGTGGTGGTGGCGATGTTGCCCAATCTGCCGGTGGTACAGATACTGCTCGACCTGTATCTGCTCAACGGCCTGCTGCTGCCCATCATTCTCTTTTCTATTCTGCGACTGGTCAACAACAAACGCTTGATGGGGCGCTATACCAATGGCCTGTTCTTGAATATTCTGGCCTATGGTCTGACTATCATTGCCAGCTTGCTGGCGCTGCTCTACCTTGTTATACAGGTGCTCGGCCTCTTCGGCATTCAACTATTAAACTGATGGCTGTTGTTTGTCTTCAACCTGAAGGAACATTCGTTCGTAATAAAAGTGTCGACATATGCGTCGGCCTGTGGTGGAAATGACCGCGTTGCATCTGCGATTCGGCCTTGACCGGTTCCAGTTCGTTCTGGTTGAGCCATGTCGCGCCTTGCGAAATGGGTCATTGGCACCATATTCGGGTCATTCGGTTGCACATGCGCCGGTGGTCTGCCTCACTTCCAGGGCAAGCCGCGCTCCATCGGAGTCGGTTTTGCGCCTGGAAGTGCTCATTTAAGTGGGATATAATCCCTTCCCCCCTTTGCGCCACATCAGGAGATCAATCCATCGTCCGACACTCCCTCACAATGGGTGATTGTCCGCAACTCACAGGAACCGGTGGGCGTCAACCTTGAGCCGTTCGAGAGCGCACAACCCTGAATTGTGGTCATGCACTCTCTGAGCAGGTCAGTTCAGTCATACCAGTCACCACGGGTGAGTGGCAATCGACTGTTGCCATGCTCTGGTTTGGCGAGCAACGTCTGGTAAATGTTGGCGCGACCGGTCAGAAAGGCGTAGATCGAGCCTGATATGTAGAGCCGCCAGATGCGATAGGTGACATCGTCAGTGGCGCGGCGGGCCTCCTGAGCATGAGCTTCTAAACGGCGCACCCAGTGACGCAAGGTGAGCGCGTAATGCTCGCGCAAGCTCTCCACATCGCGCACCTCAAAGCCGCTCAACTCCGCGACTCGCAGGGTGGTACTGATTGGCACCAGCTCACCATCGGGAAATACATATTTCTGGTTGAAACTCGTCTCTGTTTGTGCTCGCTGCGTGCCGTTGCTGGCAATACCGTGATTGAGAAAGACTCCCCCTGGCTGCAACAGTTGCCATGCCTGTTGAAAGTACGTGGAAAGTAGCGCTTCGCCCACGTGCTCAAACATGCCCACGCTCACGATTTTGGCAAACGCCTCGCGCTCCTGCACCTCCCGGTAATCGCGCATTTCCACGCGGCAGCGATCCGTCAAACCTGCCTCGCGGATTCGCTGCTGTGCCAGTTCCGCCTGTGGTTGGCTCAACGTAATGCCATAGGCTTCGACTCCGTAGTGTTGTGCCGCGTAGATCACTAGCCCACCCCAGCCGCAGCCGATATCGAGGAGACGCTCTCCCGGCTGCAGGCGCAACTTGCGACACAAATAATCCAGCTTGCGCTGTTGTGCCGTGTCCAGGTCGTCATCGGGGGTCGCGAAATAAGCGCAGGAGTAGACCATCCG
>DASTKE010000067.1:0-3977 GCA_035716105.1 Ktedonobacteraceae bacterium
GATGTGGTCAATTCCTGTCAGCACGATTTCCTCACATTCAGAGTATCTACAAGCCAGGACACCCGCAAGGGGTGTCCCTACTATATACGATCAGGTACGTGTTCTCGCGTATAGTAGGGACACCCCTCGCGGGTGTCCTGCTCCCTGAGCGGTTAATAGCTCCGCACACCTGTTAGCGCGTGCGGGCAAGTTCGCGCTCTGAATCGCGGTCGCGGCGTACCGGGCGACCATCGGGCGTGTATTCGTGGCGGAAACGGTTGAGGCCGAGTTCGCCCTTTTCCCAGATGACCAACAGCATACTGGCGTTGAAGATGGAGGAGTAGGTACCACTGAAGATACCGATCAACAGTGCCAGCGTGAAGTTATGCACACTGCCTGTTGTGACGAAGAGCGTCAGCGCGGTCAATGTCACGAGCACCGTCAGCGAGGTGTTGAGCGAGCGGGTCATCGTCTGCACGAGGCTGGCGTTGACCACCTGCTCGAAGCTCTCGCTGGTGCGGCGCTGCATATTTTCACGGATGCGATCGAACACCACGATAGTGTCATGGACGGAGAAACCGACCACCGTCAGCAGGGCGGTGATGAACAGGGCGTCGATCTGGATGTGGAAGAGCCAGCCCAGAATCGAGAAGACACCGAGTACCACCAGCACGTCATGCAGCAGCGCGATAATGGCGCAGGCACCATAGCGCCACGGTTTGGCAACCTTGCGGAAGGCAAAGCTGACGTAGAGCAGGATGAAGAGCGAGGCGGCAATGACGGCGAACACCGCGTTACGGGTGGTTTCAGACGCGACCGAACCTGTGACCGAAGCGTTATCCAGCACCTCAACATAGTTGTTGGACTGATTGTAGATGGCCGCCTGGATATTCAGCAACTGCTGGTTATCGACGACCGAGCCAGTGAGAATGTTCACGGTCTGGGTGGTTTTACCCTGCTGTATATCTACCACCTTCACAGGAATATTCGCCTGCGTTGTCGTAGTGGCCGTAGCGGTTGGCGAGGCCGTAACTGTCGGCGTACCCTTCGCGGTCGCTGTGCCTGTAGCCTTCGCGGATGCCGTAGCAGTCGCCGCTGGGGGCGTAGCTGTGGCACCGGCAGCGGGTGTTGGCGTTGTTGCCGCGCCCACGCTGGAGGAGGTGCTAGAACCTGTATTGGGCAGTTTGCCCAGCAGGGTCTCGATGTCGCTGATCTGCGGCACGACACCCTTCGCGAAGCCTGTCACAACAGCAACGGTTGCTCCCTTGCCAACTGACAGGTCAGTGAATTTCACAGAGAGTCCGCTGCCATACTTGCCCTTCAACGTGTTCTGGATCGTACCCTCGACATTGCTGTCGACCTGGGTATTCAGGCGTATCCAGACCGTCTGGTTGGCTGTGACAGTCGTGTCATTGCCGGTAACAATTTGCAAGTCCGCGAGTTTGAACGGCTTGAGGATGGTTGTCATCTCGGAGACTGTGACGGGATTCGCCGGGCGCAACTCTACTGTTGTACCACCCGCGAAATCGATGCCCACATCGAGTCCCCTGACCACCAGCGAGATCAGGCCCGGCACGATGATGATCAGCGAGATCAAGAGAAACAGGTAGCGTTTTCCCACTAAATTGAACACGACATACTCCTCTACACTGTACTGTTCCGCCGCGCCAGGGACGCCGTGGCAATTGAGCCAGCGGGCAGTCCAAACAGTGCGGGATGGTTGACGACGCCGGTGGGGACCAGCAGATTCAGGAAGGTGCGCGTGACGACGATGGCGGTGAACATACTAATCAGGACGCCCAGGAAGAGGGTCGTCGCGAAACCCACGATGATGCTCGCGCCAAAGTTGCTGCCAAAGCCGAACAGCACCGCGCAGGTAATCAACGTGGAAATGTTCGAGTCACGGATGGAGGGCCAGGCACGCTTCCAGCCCATATCGATGGCCGAAGCCAGTAATCTGCCTGCGCGCAACTCCTCCTTGACTCGCTCGAATATCAGCACGTTCGCATCTACGGCCATACCAATCGAGAGGATGAAGCCCGCGATACCGGCCAGCGAAAGTGTGACGCCGATGACTTTGAAGACGGCGAAGGTCACGCCCGCGTAGAGCAAGAGCGCAATATCGGCTAGAAGACCGGGTAGGCGATAGAACAACAGCATGAACAGCATCACCATACCCAGGCCGATAGCGGCTGCAAACGCACTTTTGGTGATCGAGTCCAATCCTAGCGTTGGGCCGACGGTCTCTTCAGAGGCAACCTTCAGCACCAGCGGCAGCGCGCCAACGCGCAGTACTTCGGCAATAGACTGGGCCTCTTGCACCGTAAACTGGCCATTGATGACGCCAGGGCCAGTAATAGCGTTCTGGATAACCGGCGACGAAATGACCTTGCGGTCAAGTGTGACGGTCAGATAATCACCGATATGAGCCTGCGTAAAGGCTCCGAATTTGGCGATGGCGTCACCCTTCATCTCGAAGTTGATTTCCGGCTGTCCCGTCTGTGAGTCGGTACCGACACCGATCTGTGAGGGATCAAGATCTTTACCGGTAAATTGTGCCTTGCCACCGGGATTGTACTGTGTAAACTGCGAGGGATCGAAAGGTGTATTGGGTGCCAGCGATTGTGAGCCGGTATCCCAGAACTCCAGATCACCGGTTCGCAGCAGCGAGTTGATCTGCGCGAATGGATCGCCGCTATTCAAACCGGGCAATTCGACCGCGATGGCAGGTCCGTTATTGGTGGTCTCAATACGGATATCCGGTTCGCTGACGCCCAGACCGCCATTGACGCGCTGCTCAATGTTGTCTCGGACAGCGGCAATTTCGTTGTTTACTTCGTCAGAGTTATATTTCTTACTGGGGTCCGGGATGAGCAAGACGCGCACACCGCCTTGCAGGTCCAGTGCTTCCTTGACTGGAAACTGCTTGACGTTAATGCCGAGCCAGCCAATATTGAGGCCGGGGTTGTTCGGCCAGTCTACATAGGCCGCACATGCCGCCAACGCAATGATCAGCAGGAGGAGTGTGAGTGTTCCTCGACGCATAGATGTTATTTCCTCTCACCTGTTCTATATTAAGAGATATAGATACCGCTACGTCTGTCTGATATGATGGAGCCTCTACCCCATGCATCTTTTCCTGTGCAGTATAGCATAGTTGTGGCACGTTGCATATAGTTTGATTTTTTCGGTACACGGGTGTGTGGGGAGGATTGATTTTGTAGAACAGCCTGCCACGCTGTTCTACAAAATCAATCCTCCCCACACACCCGTGTACCATTTTTCATGATACACATTGGCGTACAACAATTGCACACTCAGGGCGTATGTAAAAGAGAGTCAGTACCATAAAAATAAAGTAAGCTAAGGAAAAAGGACTATCAATGGATGAAATACAGATTGTACAGGGTTCCGGAGCGCGTGTACCCACGCGGGAGCGCGAGCGCCGGGTGGTGATGGATGTGCGCGATATTACCAAAAGTCTGCCGTTAGGCCGTGAGCGGATAGATATTCTCAGGGGCATCAGCTTTCAAATTATAAGCGGAGAATTTGTCTCTATTGTCGGCCCATCGGGTTCGGGCAAGAGCACGCTGCTCGGCATCATCGCGGGACTGGATAACCCGACGACCGGGCAGGTGTTGATCGACGAGGTGGACATCACCCGCATGAGCGAGGGACAACTGGCAGCGGTTCGCAACAACAAAATCGGTATGGTTTTTCAGGCGTTCAACCTGATCCCCACGCTGACGGCGCAGGAGAACGTTGAAGTGCCGCTCTATGTTGGCAAGCATCCAGGCTCGCCCTCTGACCGGGCAAAGGAATTGCTGAACCTGGTGGGATTGTCGCACCGGCTTGGACACAGGCCAAACCAGCTTTCCGGCGGTGAGCAACAGCGCGTCGCCATTGCCCGTGCGCTGGCAACCGACCCGGCCATTGTGATCGCGGACGAGCCAACGGGCAACCTGGACGCCAAAAATGGCGAAAACATCCTCAAACTG
>DASTKE010000068.1:0-4650 GCA_035716105.1 Ktedonobacteraceae bacterium
AAGCGACCGGCCAGCGTATGCGGGTTACAGATTTTGTAATGCTTCCTGGGTTTTTTGCAGGGTCCCGGTTGTAATGCGGACGTGATTTTCCATGTGCATAGACTGGAAGACGCGCAGCGCGGCCTGGTAGCAGGCAATGGCACGTTGCAAGTTCTCCTGGCGTTGATCCGGCTCTCCTGCTTCTCCTGGTTCTTCCTCTGTGCTCGCCAGCGTGGCGTAGGCGTTGCCCCGGTTATATTGCGTCATGGCCCAATCGATGGGAAACGCTTCGTGCGTGTAGACGTGCAGGGCGTTGAGGTAAGAGACGATGGCCTGCTGCTGGTTGGCCCGCACACTGCCCATGCCGCCTTCGGTCAGGTTGCTGTAGACGTTGCCGAGATTGAGTTGTATGGCAGCCCAATCTGCTGGCAATTTCTCGCGGATGTAGACGTGCAGGGCGTTCTCGTAACAGGTGATGGCCTCGTGCAGGTTGGTCTGACGGTCTCCTTCGACCAGGATGCTGTGCGCGCTGCCCAGATTGTACTGCGCTCGCGCCCATTCCAGCGGCAGCTTTTCACGGGTGTAGATGTGCAGGGCGTTCTGGTAACAGGCGATGGCCTTACGCAGGTACAACTGTTCCTGCTCGCCTTGCAGGTTGTAGTAGGTATTGCCGAGGTTCATCTGCGTGCGCGCCCAGTCAAGAGGGAACTGCTCGCGGGTGTAGACCTTGAGGGCGATCTGGAAGCAGATGATGGCGCGTTCCAGGTTCGTCCTGCGCTCCTGCGTGCGCAGTGTCGCGTAGGCATTGCCCAGATTATTCTGCGCCGCCGCCCAGTCAATGGGAAAGGTGTAGAAATTGTAGACGCGCAAGGCGGCCTCGTAGCAGGCGATAGCCTTTTCCAGGTAGGCTTGCCGTTCTTGCTGGTCGTGTCCAAACAGGTTGCGATAGGCGTTGCCCAGGTTGTTTTGTGTCGCGGCCCAATCGAAGGGTGCGCTATCAAAGGTACGCACTTCCAGCGCCGCCTGGAAGCAGGCAACAGCCTTGCGCAGGTATGCCTGTCGCTCTTCGGAACTGGCACCCGTCATCATGGCGTAGGCGATACCCATGTTATTCTGCGCCCGTGACCAATCACCGGGATAGGCATGGAAGGTGTAGACCTGCAGGGCGGACTGGAAGCAGGCGATGGCCTGTTGGAGGTTGTATTGTTTCTCGCCGCTTTGCAGGTAGGTAAAGGCGCTGCCCAGGTTGTTCTGCGAGCGTGCCCACTCCGCCGGGAAGCGTCCGCGGGTATAGACCTGCAAGGCGCGCTGGTAATAGTCGACGGCGCGTTCCAGGTTGTCCTGCTGGTCGCCTCCGGGCAGGTTGCGGTGGGCATTGCCCAGATTGTTCTGTGTCGCCGCCCAATCGGTCGGGAAGTCCTCAAGCGTATAGACCTGCAAGGACTGCTCGTAGCAGGCGATCGAGGTTTGCAGGTTGGCGCGCCGGTCGCCGCCGGGGAGATCGCTGTAGGCATTGCCCAGATTGTGGTAGGTTGCCGCCCAGAGCACGGGAAACGCCGCACGGGTATGCACGCGCAGGGCAGCTTCAAAGCAGGCAATGGACTTTGCGATATTGCTCTGGCGCTCGCTGTCCGGCAAGATGTTGTAGACCGTCCCCAGGTTGTGTTGAGTGATGGCCCATTCCTCCGGGTAATCCTGCTCGGTATAGACGCGCAGGGCGGCCTGATAGCAAGCGATGGCCTGTTCCAGGCAAATCAACGTAGAGGGATGGCTGCGTGCTAAATCGCAGTAAATGTTGCCCAGGTTGTTCTGGATACGCGCCCACTCCTGCACGTGTTCTTCGCTCGTATAGACCTCTAGAGCCGCTTCGTAGCAGGCAATGGCGGCGTTCAGATGTGTCTTGCGCTCGCCTGTTAGCAACTTGCGATAGACCGCGCCGAGGTTGATCTGGGTGATGGCCCAGTCTTCCGCCGGGACGGGCGGCGTGCCGACGACGAGCGCGGCTTTGTAGCAGACAATGGCACGAATGAGATTGCCCTCGCTATCGCCGCCGGGCAGGTTGCGGTAGACATTGCCCATATGATGCTGTGTAGCCGCCCACTCCACCGGAAAATCTTCGCGATTATAGATTTGCAGGGCATCCTGAAAGCAGGCCAGCGCCTTCTCTAGATTCTCCTGCCGGTTTCCATCGCGCAAGGTGCTGTATTCTACACCCATATGATACTGCACATCAGCCGCTTCGCGGTTTTCGGTCTGTTTATCGATCATGCTTCATGCTCCTCTTCAGCTACAACAAGCAATAGGGACGTGTGGAGGCAAAAAAGTATATCGGGGCCTGTCGAGAAGGCTGCCAGAATATGTTTTTTTGGAGGTAGAGTGTATCTGGTCTGGGCAAAAGTTTCGTCGCTTTCAGCAGCGATACCGTTCCAACGCGCAGAGGCATATATCTATATGCATCAGCTTGCTTTAAGTGTACGGATAAATCTCTTCCCTGTCAATAGTTGAGTTGCTGCTCGTACTTTTTTGCTAGCTGAGTTGTATTTCATGAGCATGTGGTGATGAGCGGTTGGTAGCTTGCGAGCAAGGCCGGGGAATAAAATGGCCTCGTTCTTTGTAATGATAAATGCAGGTTATGTGTTCATAACGGTATTTCGGTATCGAGGATGTTCAGGGATACGATCATGCTATTTGACAGAATAATACAGACACGAAATGGACGTAGGCGCCGATTTATCGAGCGCCTACGTCCTTCCTACGCCATTGCCGGATTCGTTTGTCAAACGGCATAAGCGTGTCCACGTTTTTGTTGACGTAATCGTTTCGCACTGGTTATACTACGCGCAAGGAATTGGATACACTGGCTGCAACGTATCCAGTCAAGCGTTTTACAACGTCTTAACAGTAGTGGTATTTTTCAGAGCAAGCCGCCACGTAGTATAGTAGGGCCACCCCTTGCGGGTGGCCTGCTGGAAAACAACGTGAACACTGTAGGGCCATCCCTTGCGGGTGGTCTGCTGGAAAACAACGTGAACGCTGTAGGGCCATCCCTTGGCGGGTGGCCTGGATGCTTCAACTTTCGGTAATCTGAAACGTATTTTTATCGTACTTAGCATAGCATAGTACCTTTCTCCTGTTTCTATGACCGGTGTTGTAGAGACGGAAAGCGATAGACAAGGGATACCAGGTTGGTATCTGTAGGAAAGCAGGTCTGAAGTAATGAAAGCTCAGGCTCGATGGAGGCAGTGGAGAACATGGTTCTTCCAGCGCAACCCGAACGAGGGGCCAAATGGCGGGCCGCGTCGCGGTAATGGGAACGGCGGCAGCGGTGGTGGCAGTGGGCCAAACGGCACATCGCTCTTGATCCGCACGCTGCTCCTGGTCGGTGTGTTGTTTCTGGGTTGGTACCTGTTCCAGTACTTCACATCCAATACGAATAGCAATACTCAAAATGTCATTGAAGTGCCGTACAGCACTTTTTACCAGCAGGTCCAGGACAACAACGTGCAAAGCGTTGTCTTCCAGGGCCAGGATGCGACCGGTACGTTTAAAACGGCGGTGACGGTGCCGGATGGCAACGGCGGCACGAAATCGGGAACCTCGTTCCACTTCACGCAGTTGCCCAATGGTGATCCCACGCTGACCAATCTGCTGATCAGTCACCATGTCAATTTCCAGGCCAAGCCGCAGAACGATAATAATCTGTTCGTCAACATCCTCATCAACTTTTTGCCGTGGGTCTTCCTGATCGCGCTCTTCCTGTGGATAGGTCGCAGGGCGACGCAGGGGCAGCAGAACATCTTCAGCTTCGGCAAGAGCAAGGCCAAGCTCATCCTGGAGGATCGGCCAAGCACGACCTTCGCTGATGTGGCGGGCGTCGATGAGGCCAAGAATGACCTCGTTGAGGTGGTGGAGTTCCTGAAGACGCCGGGAAAATTTCAGCGTCTGGGTGGCAGAATACCGCGAGGTGTGCTGCTGGTCGGCCCTCCGGGAACCGGCAAGACGCTGCTGGCGCGTGCGGTGGCCGGGGAGGCAGGGGTGCCATTCTTCTCAATGAGCGGCTCCGAGTTCGTCGAGGTGCTGGTCGGCGTTGGTGCCAGCCGTGTGCGCGACCTGTTTGAACAGGCCAAGAAAGCCTCGCCGAGCATCATCTTTATCGATGAAATCGATGCTGTGGGTCGCCAGCGTGGCTCCAGCATCAACAGCAACGATGAGCGCGAGCAGACCCTCAACCAGTTGCTCGTCGAAATGGACGGCTTCGATACGCGACAGGCTGTCGTCGTCATCGCCGCCACCAACCGGCCCGATGGACTCGATATAGCGCTGCTGCGTCCTGGTCGCTTCGACCGCCGCGTGACGGTTGACCGCCCCGACTGGAACGGTCGCCTCGCCATCCTCAAGATTCACGCCCGCAACGTTCCGCTGGATGCCGATGTCGACCTGCTAACCGTCGCCCGTGCCACGCCCGGCATGGTCGGCGCTGACCTGGCAAATCTGGTCAACGAGGCCGCGCTGCTGGCTGCGCGCCGCAATCTGGACAAAGTGACGCAGCGCTGCTTCAACGAGGCTCTGGACAAGATTCTGCTAGGTGCCGAGCGCCCGCTGGTGCTCAGCGAAGAGGACTTGAACGTCGTTGCCTATCACGAGGGCGGTCATGCTCTGACCGGCCTGCTT
>DASTKE010000069.1:0-5143 GCA_035716105.1 Ktedonobacteraceae bacterium
ATGCCCGCCAACCACAGCGGGCCGTTCGCCCCCTTCACAGGCAAGCAAAAGGTCGCAAATATGAGAGATGTGATAGGATAAAGAGCAGGAAGATTTCTTCCTCAGAAAGACCGAGTGAGCCCTACCAACGCCACCGGGTATGGCTTTTTGATTCAACCCGTTCAATCGGGCCTCATCCGCCTCCCCGGCTCTCGCGGATGAGCCGTTTCCTATTGGCATTGATCTCGAAGGAAGGAGCCATCATGCAAGAGGCTGTACTGGCACCGCTTGCCGCCTGGCAAAACTTTTACGTCATCATCGGCACCGCTGCCGCGACGCTGACGGGCTTGATGTTCGTGGTGGTCACCCTGATCGCAGGGGTGCGGGAGCGAGTGTCGTCGCCGGGTGAGGCGTTTGCGATCTTCAACACACCAAACGTCTTCCATTTTGGGGCCGCGCTCCTGGTTGCCGCGATTCTCAGTGCGCCATGGCAAGCGCTCTGGCACGTCGGCTTGCTGCTCGGCCTTTTGAGTCTCGGTGGAGTGAGCTATGTCATCATCGTGCTCCGGCGGATACGACATCGTCTGATGGGCTATCAACCGGTGCTGGAAGATTGGCTGTGGGATATTGTCTTACCGCTCATCTCCTACACCTCCCTCGTCGTCGCGGCGCTTCTGCTCCCAATCTACCCGGCATCGACCCTCTTCGTCATCGCTGCGGCAACGCTCCTGCTCCTGTTCATCGGCATCCACAACGCGTGGGATAACGTGACCTATACAGCCATCGAACTCACGCCCCAGAACAAGAGTCAGGAATAGCATGCCTCTCGCTGGCTGCTGGATATCCTTGCTGCATCTCTGGTACGTTTTTCATTCCAAAGTTTAGACTCGCACAACCAGAATTGACAGAAAGATGGTTCTGCGTGTATTCTTCAGGTATTGAAAGAGGGGATCGGAGGAGGTAAGCGGAGAAAGGCCATCGACGTATCTGGAATTCAGAAGGGGCAGAACAACATGAGCGAAGCAACAACAACAAAAGATCGTTCTCAACAGCCAACTGCACCGGAGCAGAACACACGACGCCGTGAAGACCCGGTGCTAATCACCGGTAGAGGGCAGTATGTGGGCGATATTCGTCGTCCGGGAATGCTTTATATCAGTTTTGTGCGCAGTCTCTACCCCCATGCTCGTATTGTCGCGATTGATACACAACAGGCGCTGGCCCATCCGGGCGTGGTGACGGTGGTGACAGGGGTGGACACAGCACATTTAGGTGGGTTGCTCACGAATTTATTTCCAGGTTCAGCATGGGTGCCACAGCCAGCCATACCGCGTGAGGAGGTCAACTATGTCGGCGAGCCGATGGCAGCAGTGGTGGCTGAAAGTGAGGCAGCAGCACTCGAGGCAGCCGAGCTTGTTGAGGTTGATTACGAGGTATTGCCCTCTGTTGGAGGTCTGGATGCCGCGCTTCAGGAGAACGCGCCGAAGATCTTCAATGAGCAGAGCAATATTGCTGTGACCAGAGAAAAGACGGTTGGCGATGTAGAGGCAGGGTTCACCCAGGCTGATAAGGTCGTCTCGTTATACATGCGCCAACCACGTGTGGCACTGGTACCGATGGAACCGCGAGGCATTGTCGCCGAAGGACATGCAGACGGGACGCTCTCGGTCTCGATCTCCAGCCAGTCGATCTTTCTGGCTCGTCTCCAACTGATGACGATGCTGCACATGGCACCAACAGACATCAAGATCACCGTCCCGCATGTAGGAGGAGCCTTTGGCGGCAAGACCAAACTTAGCGGTGAGGAGGTTGTGACTGCATTCCTGGCGCAAAAGCTGCAACGCCCGATACGCTGGCTGGAGAGTCGCGAGGACAATATCGTCATGATGGGTCATGGCCGGGGTCTCCATGCCAGCGTACAGGCAGCGGTTCGCAACGACGGAACGGTGCTGGCCCTCAAGGCCGAATTCTTTGCCGACCTGGGAGCCTATCCTGGCGACTATAGCATCCTCAGTGTCGATTCGACTGCCGGGATGATCTCCGGCACCTATGCTATTCCGGCGATTACCACCATCGTCCACGCTGTGAAGACCAACGCTATCCCCACTGGCCCCTATCGAGGTGCCGGACGACCAGAAGCTTGCTACTGTATCGAGCGCACGATGGATGCAATTGCCCACGAACTCTCCCTCGACCCGGTAGACGTGCGCAGGCGAAATCTGATCCCCGCCGATGCCTTCCCCTACACGACCGCTGCCAGCACGACCTACGATTCCGGCGCGTACAGCCACGCCCTGGATACCCTGTTGACCGCCGCGAACTACGAGCAACTGCGCGCTGAACAGGCTCGCCTGCGCGCACAGGGGAAGTGTGTTGGTATCGGACTCTGCGTCTATATCGAGAGCACCGCGATAGGAGGACAGGGCATGAGCGGCCAGCCTGATAGCGGGCAGGTACGCATTACCCCTGAAGGCAAGATTCTCGTCGAGACTGCTTCAGTTGATAGCGGGCAGGGTCACGCCACCTCATTTGCCACCATTGTTGCCCAGGAGTTCGGAGTTTCTCCTGAGCAGGTTGAGGTCTACATTGGAGACACACCCAATAGTCATTCGCTTGCTACCTTTGCCAGTCGCAGCATGGGCGTCGGAGGCGTCGCGCTCAAGCTCTCAGCCCGTGCAGTCAAGGACCAGATGCTCAAACTGGCCTCGCATCTGCTTGAAGTGGGCGAGGGCGACCTGGAACTGCGCGAGGGAAGTGTGCGGGTCTCCGGCGTTCCCGGCAAAGCGTACACCTTCGCCCAGCTGGCGAGTATTGCCGGGAACCCGGTGCAGAAAGAGCAGTTCCCCGAAGATCTTCAGAAAGAGCTGCTCAAGGGGCTGTGCAGCATGCAGGGCTTCGAGCCAGCAGATTTATCGTATCCCTTCGGCGCGCATCTGGCCTTCGTACAGGTAGACCCCGATACCGGTGAAGTGACGTTCCTACGCTATGTCGCGGTCGATGATTATGGTCATGTTCTGATACCCACGCTGGTCGAAGGTCAGACACATGGAGCCATTACGCAGGGTATCGGTCAGGCTCTCTACGAACAGATGGCCTACGACGAGAGCGGGTGGGTGCTCAGCGCAACCTTGATGGACTACGCTGTCCCCATTGCCAGAGAACTGCCTCCTTTTGAGCTTACGCTGACCGAGACACCAAGTCCGCTCAACGTTCTCGGCGTGAAAGGAGCCGGTGAGGCCGGCACAGTAGCCGCTCCTGCTACGGTCGCCAACGCGGTGATCGACGCACTGCTTCCCCTGGGAGTCACCTCCCTGGATGTCCCGCTGACGCCCCAGAACGTCTGGCAGGCCATTCAGAAAGCCAGAGTGGGAACCGGTCCGTAACTCTCCATCCTTCCGGGGGAAACCGGAACTCGTAGGGGCGATGCCTTGTGCTCGCCCGCCGCTTGCAGAGGTCGGCTTTCACGGGCGTCCGTCTCCCCGTCTCAGTCCCCCGGACTGCCTCCCCGGACGGCCTCAAGGCATCGCCCCTACGAGTTCCCCCTCAAGGACGCAGATCCCGATTCGTAAAGCGATAGACGACGAGGCACCCCTCGTTTCTCAGTTAGACTGAGGGACGACGCGCAGCCCAGGGCAACGCCTGTTCGAGCTGGGCTGCCAGCCGCAAGAGGGTAGCCTCGTCGCCGTAGCGTCCTACCAGTTGCACGCCTATGGGCAGCCCTTCGCTCGATTGTCCCAGAGGCAGGCTGATCGCTGGCTGCCCGGTCATGTTGAAGAGCGGAGTGAAGGGGATCAGCGCGAACAATGTGTCGAGCCAGCCCCTGGGATCAATGTTCGGATCGTTCTGGTTGAGCGTCCCCAGCAGAGGGGGTGGAGCAGCGATGGTCGGCGTCACCAGCACATCGTAGGAGCCGAAGAACGCACCCACGCCTCTGCTGATGCTCTTGCAGAGCCGCAGCGCCCGCAGTAGATCGACAGCAGTGAGCCGCTGCCCATATTCCACACTGGCAAGCGTCACGGCCTCTAACACATCCGGGCCGAGATCAATCCCACGGGCGTGAGCGAGGCCAAGAGCGCTATCAGCGACCGATGCCGTCCAGATCGGGAGGTTGGCCTCGACGAAGCATTCCCAATCCACCTCCGGGCTGGCCTCCTCTACATCGTGACCCATCGCGGCTAGTTCGTGGCAGACCATCGAAACGGTGTCTGCATACTCTTTGTCAACAGGCACCCCTGACCAGGCCCGCGTTGTCATCGCGATACGCAATCGTCCTGGAGGCGTCCCAACTTCTTGCGCATAGGGACGCTCAGGCGGGGCGGCGAAATATTTGTCTCCAACACCCGGACCGCTCACAGCATCGAGCAAGGCCGCGACATCTCGCACCGTCCGCGCCAGGGCAAAGTCAATGCCCAGCCCAGAGAGGCGTTCATCGGTATCCGGCCCGGGTGGCGTGCGTCCCCGTGTGGGCTTGAGTCCAACGAGTCCGCACCAGGCGGCAGGAATACGAATTGAGCCGGCTCCATCGGTTCCGTGGGCGACAGGAACCGCCCGTGCCGCCACCAGAGCCGCTGATCCCCCGCTTGATCCTCCCGAACTACGAGAGAGATTCCAGGGATTGTGTGTGGGTCCATTGGCAAGAGCTTCGGCGGTCGCGTTGAAGCCGAATTCCGGGGTCGCGGTGCGTCCCAGCGTGACCAGCCCCGCCTGCTTGAACCGTGTCATGAGGTCGGTATCCTGGGGAAAGACGATCCCTTCTCCGGCCAGCCGCGATCCCATCCATGTCCTGATGCCTGCCGCGTGAAGCGAAAGGTCTTTGACAACAAAGGGAACCCCGGCCAGAGGTCCGGTGGTCGAGGCTGGCAGCGCCTCCTCAAATAACTCTCCGACGAGAGCGTTCAGGACTGGATTCACAGCCAGAATCGCCTGACGAGCGATTTGTTGCACCTCCTGAGCCGAAACATCTCCGCTCTTTATCAGCTGCGCAAGACCAACCGCGTCGTACTCACTATACTCTGAAAAGTGCATAACGCCTCCTGTCCTCGTAGGTACGATACGTATTCACGTCTGTAAAGCTCTCCAGTAAATGTACAGTATAGCACATGTCACAGGTTGTGAAAAAACGTTAAACGCGGCAATGGTCGGGCGCGTGCGCCCGACCATTGCC
>DASTKE010000070.1:0-5367 GCA_035716105.1 Ktedonobacteraceae bacterium
TGCCGGTGTCCGACCTCCTGGTTGAGCCGCAGGCTTTCGCTGAAGTGCGTGCTGGCGCGGCTCACGTCGCCTTGCTCAAGGGCTACCTGTCCCAGCAAGCTGAGCGCGTAAGCCAATCCGCCCTTGCTATCCGCCTCCCGGCAGAGGGCCAGTCCTTCCTCTAGCAGGGGACTTGCTCGCAGATGCTCTCCCTGAATGATGAGATCGTGTGCCATATAGAGCAGCGGCCATGCCACATCGCCCGGGTAGCCCAGCCCCCTGAGCAGGGCAAGGCTTTCCTCGAAGAGCTGAGAGGCTCTGACATACTCTCCGTGGAAAGAGGCTTCACGCGCCAGAACCACAAGGAAATACGCCGTCCACCAGGGATCTGCATCCCTTCTCAGGAGGGCCAGCGACTCCTCAGCCAGGGCGCGTATGCGTGCGGAATCCCGGCGATGCAGCGCAATGCCTATCAGCACCGCCTGGATATGGACGATGCCCCGCTGGTCTGCCAGGTGTTGAAAGAGCGTAAGCGCCTCCCCGCACAGTTGCTCTGCTCGCACATAATCGCCCTGGTACGAAGCGAGCAGAGCCGTCGCGGCGAGCGCTCTGGCGCGCAAAGACGCTGGACTCTTCTCCGAGGCTGCCAACACACGCTCCATCAGGGTGCGTCCTTCGCTCAGAAGCCCGCGCACGCTCCAGAATCGCCACAGCACCCAGCCAAGGCGCACGGCAATCTCAAAGCCGCTCTCGGCCTCCTTCCCCTGGCGAGCCATTGCCCATTGGAGAGCGGCGCGCAGATTTTCCTGCTCTTGCTCCAATATCTCAAACCATCTACCCGCCTCAGCCCCGAAGTGATGCTCTGCCGCCTCCTCTGCCAGGCGCAGGTAGTAGGTTGCATGTGCTCGTCGCGTCGTCTCCAACTCTCCACTGGCTTGCAGGCATTCCAGGCCATACTCCCGGATGGTCTCCAACATCACCAGACGTGGCTCCTCGGCCTCCTGCTCCGTTTGTTGAAGCAGGCTCTTATCCAGCAGCGATACCACACCATCCAGCACCTCCAGTGCCGGATGACTGTCCGCGATGACCGCCTGATCGACGGCCTGCGCCACTGCTTCGACGGCCTGCAAACTGCAGCCACCGGCAAAAACTGAAAGCTGGCAGAAGAGGCGCTGCTCCTGCTGGCTGAGCAGATCGTAGCTCCATTGCAAGGTGTTGCGCAGCGTCTGCTGTCGCGCTGGCAGGTCTCGTGTGCCACCGGTCAATACCTGCAATCGATCCTTGAGGCGCTTGAGCAGAGCCTGGGGAGGAAGCAGTTTAATGCGAGCGGCAGCCAGTTCTATAGCCAGGGGCAAACCATCCAGGCGTGCGCAGATCTGGGCGATGGTGCGAGCATTGGCTGTCGTCAACTGGAAATCAGGCTGAATGGCCTGTGCGCGCTGGAGGAAAAGACTGACCGTCGCGACCTGCGTCAGTTCCTCGTGCGCAGGAAGCCGCTTGAGGTCGGGGACGGCCAGAGGAGACACCGTAAACTCATATTCACCCTGGATACGCAGGGCGGCGCGGCTGGTTACAAGCAGGTGCAGGTGGGGGCAGGACTGCAACAGGTCAGTCATGTGTGGAGCAGCCGCCAGCACTTGCTCGAAATTGTCGAGCAGCAGCAGCAGGTGCTGGTCGCGCAAATACGCCTGTAACTGTTCCAGCAACGGGCGATCCCCGGCTTCCCAGATTCCAAGCGTCTGAGCGATGGTCGCAATGACCAGGTCGGCATCACTCACAGCAGCCAGGGAAACGAAGCAGACGCCGTGGTCGAAGTCCTCCTGTAACTCGCTCGCCACCGCCAGGCTCAGCCGCGTTTTCCCCACACCGCCTGGACCCGTGAGCGTGACGAAGCGTACCTCCGGGCGCTGCAGGAAGCGGCACACCGCCATCACCTCGCGCTCGCGTCCAATCAATGAGGTGAGTGGAGCGGCGGTCTGGTGTGTTGGGAGTGGGCCGGTTCGGTGTGCCTGTCCGCCGCGTAACGTGATGATATTGTCCTGTATCGCCAGTGGCTCCTTCTGGTATATTTTCTCTTGCCAGTCTCAGGAACTGTTGCTTGCCAGTATATCACATGTTACGCATGGAGGGACGATGCCTGGAGGACTGAGACGGGCATATGCTATACTCTCTTCAAAAGAACTCATCTGCTCCGGCCTTCTTAAGGGAAGCCAGGAGCAGAAGTCGCAGGAGCAAGCCATACTTTTGTCAAGCAAGCAGGCACACTTAATGTGGAGGAGAGCCAGTAAGAGATCAGAGAGACGAGAGACAGGAGGCGAGCATGGCAACATTTGTGCTGGTACATGGAGCGTGGCATGGAGGCTGGTGCTGGCAGAAAGTCATCCCTTTCTTAGAAGCGGCTGGCCATGAGGTGTATGCCCCCACCCTCACGGGCCTGGCTGAGCGTGCAGCCGAGCTGTCACCCGATATTGGATTAGATACCCATATTCAGGATATCGTTGGCTTGCTTGTGGAAAAGCATCTGCATGGGGTCATCCTGGTGGGTCACAGTTATGGCGGAATGGTCATCACCGGCGTGGTTGATCAGGTACCCGAGCGCATTGCTCACCTGGTCTATTTTGATACCTTCGTGCCACGTGATGGCGAATCGATGGTCGGTGTCGTGCCGTTCCTGGGAATCTATCTGCGCAAACAAGCGCAGGCCCACGGCGATGGCTGGAGAGTCGATTCTCAAGGCACCTACGGGGTGACGACAGAGCCAGATCGAAGCTGGGTGCTCAGATCGGTGACGCCACAACCCCTCAAGACGTTGGAGCAACCTCTTCATCTGAAGAATCCAGCGATCGTGTCAACGAAACCCCGTACGCACATTGAATGCACCGGCGGTGGTTTCTTCTTCTCACTCATGCAACATATAGCTTACGTAGCGATACCCCGTAGTCATCCACGCGAGGCGGGATGGCGTCTGCGGCAGTTGCCAACGGGCCATGATGCCATGATCACCATGCCGCGAGAACTGGCCGATGTACTGCTGGAAGTGATTTGACAAAGGGCTGCCGGGCTTTATCCAGCCTCTCCTTTTGTTGTCCATCTGGTTCGAAGCTAAGGGTATCCAGCTCTACACACTGTTTTGGAGAGAAAACGAACCATCCAGGAGACCATCTTCCCGGCCAGATATATTGCTGAGCTTATCCCTAAAGCTGTGTCAGAGCCTTCGTGCCACTTAGGCGGTGGGTGGTGGAACGGACACGCTCGTTGGATTTCCCGTAAGAGTAGAATGAGTAAGGTTTACGAGCGGAACGTTCAATAAAGTCGAAACACTGATCCACGTGGCAATGATGCGGTTGCTCCTCGCTCGTTTGGCGCGCAAGAACGAACCCGTTCCCAAACACCCCATTAGGGCGTAAACCGTTTCCAATGGCCTTCGGAGACCACTTCGACTGCTCCGTCGCGAACGACGATAGCGGTCTGATCGTCAATCGCGTAGGCTGGCACCGGCATGACGGCGGCCCATTTTTCAGCGTCGGCCATGGAATTGTCCGGCATATCGGGGTGATCCAGGTGCGGAAACATCGCAAAATCAACCAGTCCCAGCGTTCTATCGCCACCGGTGGGCGGCTTCCAGCCGACGAAGTCCTCCCCGATGCTAGGGGCCATCACCATGCTCCCGGCGCTCAGCCCCACCCAGACCATCTCGGGAAGCTCCGGCAAGAGGTCCGCCAGCCCGGACTGCCGCATCCAGTGGCACAGATACAGCGCATCGCCGCCGTTCACCAGCAGGACGTCTGCCTCTCGGACCCAGGGGACCCAGCGCTCTTCACCGATGCTGGGCAGCGCGGAGAGCTCCAGCACTCCCAAAGACTTCCAACCCAGTTCGCACATGGGTGTGGAGGACTGACCGGTGATGAAACGCCATGCCCCACCAGGACTGCCCATGGGGTGCCCGTATCCCGCAGTGGGGATGCAGAGGGCGCTGGACTCGGCAATGGGTTTGCCCAGCAGATCAACCAGAGCGGTACGAATGCTGTCGTTTTTGATGCCAGCAGAAGTGAGCAGCAATTTCATGATGGTTTCCTTTCCAATCCGATTTCGAGCGCGATCCGTCTTTTCCGGTCATGCTCTTTAGAACATTTATCTACTCCAAGAGTACCTGATAGGCAACCAAATGGCAAGAGTTTATCGGAGCAAAGTACCATTGTGAAAAGGCTCCGAAATGTGTGAGCAGTTTTGCTCGTTTTGCATCACTTCGTCGCCTTTCTCTCTTCCTAGAATAAGTTCAACAATTCTTAAGTTAACGCCTATGGGCCACCTGCAAGGGGTGGCCTGCTGGACTGAACCCTACTGATACCGGATCGCGTCCGCCGGGGCGACGCGACCGGCTTGCCAGGCGGGGAGCAGCGCGCCGAGGAAGGAGGCGAGCAGGGCCACGCCGACGATCAGCGCCAGTTCGTTCCAGGGGATAACGAAGGTCAGGCCGGTGGCGTATTGCTCGAAGAAGTTGGCCTGGAAGACGTTGTAGGCGAGAATCAGGCCCAGCACGATGCCCAGAATGCTGCCCACCGCTCCCACCAGGAACGATTCGAGCAAGAACGCCCCCTGGATGAGGCGGCGACCGCTTCCCAGGGCGCGTAACATGCCGATCTGCTGGCGGCGCTCGACCACCGCACGGGTGCCGGTAATCGCCAGCGCGGCCACGCCCAGCAGCAGCGTCAGGCCCACGACGCCCAGCAGCACATCGCTGAGCAGGATGCGCGGCCCACGCACTTGCAGAATCGCGTCCTCCAGCACGGTCGTTTCCAGCCCGTAATCGAGGAAGGCCGAGCCAAGCTTGAGGGCGAGGGCGCGCTTATCCTGGCCGGGCGCGACCTTGAAGTAGTAGACCTGGCTTGAGGGCGCCGACGGGTCGCTGCCCACGTAGCCATAGTCGCTGCTGGGAATGTAGAGGCCGAAATGCGCCGCGTCACTGTTATCGACCACGCCGATGATGGTGAGTTTGATCGACGAGTAGTTGGTTTGCGAGGGTAACTCAAGGTTTGCCGATGCTGGATGCGGCGCGGCCACCCAGACGGGTGTAGCGGGAAAACTGGCGTCGCCCTGGTAGATGCCGCTGACGGCATAGGTGAAGTTGGGTGGGAAGCCGGGCGGGTAGCTCGGCGCTCCGGCATCGGCTGGCAGAGGCGCGTTGGGGTCGTAGACCTCGCCGTTGATGACGCTGTCGGGGCGATAGGGCAAGGCGCTGCTATCGATCAGCGCGTAGTGTGAATGGGGGTCTTGCAGCGCCTTCCAGACAGCGCTGTCGCTGGTAAAGCCCTTCGCTCGCGCCACCAGGTGCAGGCCGTAGCCGTTGAGGAAGCCGCCGTTGACGATTTGCGCCGGATAGAAGCGCCA
>DASTKE010000071.1:0-19064 GCA_035716105.1 Ktedonobacteraceae bacterium
GACAGCCGGGGTGGGCTGTTGTTCACGCGTGCAGGCAGTACCACCGGATGACGGTGGGATACTGGTTGCGAAACGTGCCTGAGCATCATCCCGATTACCTGATTGCGCGGCGCGAGGTGCGCATTATGCTCTGCCTGCGCGACCTGCCCATTCCTTTTTTCATCGAGAAGACGATGATCGATCAGACACTGGATTTCATCGATCAGATGCGCGCCGGGGGATTGAAGGTGCTGGTGCATTGTATGCAGGGCCGCTCGCGCAGCCCCTCTATCACCATGCTCTACCTGGCAACGCGCCTACACGTGCTGCCCACCAGTTCGTTCAACGCCGCCGAAAAGCAATTCAGGCAACTTTACCCCCGCTACGCGCCCAATCGCGGCATCCGGGAACACGTGCGCCGCCACTGGTACCAGTATTGCGAGGATGGCGTAAGGGAATAAAGGAAACAGGAAGTTATCCCGAATTGAAGATTCCACAGGCCACCCGCAAGGGGATGGCCCCAGAGGCGTGAACTGAAAGGGGGATATGGCTTCCAGGCCACCTGCAAGGGGATGGCCCTACTATACACGCTAGCAGTGCAGCTGTGCAAACCGCCTCGGGTATAGTAGGGCCATCCCCTTGCGGGTGGCCTGTCGGGCTTTTTCAGTTCGTTCAGAAATTCGGGATGACCCAGGTTCGCTTTGTTTCCTTTATTCCCTTACCCCTCCACCAGCGAGGTAGGCACCGCTACCTTCATTGTCGCCTCCATATCGTCCTCACCTTCGTCCTCGTCCTCGCTTTCACCCTCATCTTCATATTGGGGTGTGAGGGGTTCGATATAGGACGGCGGCTGGACGACGGGGAGGTTGCTTTCGACGACGAGGCCGTTGTCGAGGGAGATGTGGTAGGGGAACATGGAGGGGTCGAAGGCGCTGCTGTGCGAGACGAAGATCACCTGCTCGAAGTGCTGGCCGAGCAGGTCGCCGGTGACGACATCGACGAGGGCTTTGGCGCGGCCACGGTCGAAGGAACTGAGCGGCTCGTCGAGCAGCAGGAAGCCCGGCGCGGCTGCCAGTTCGCGTGGCAGCGCGGCGATGGCGAAGGCTAGGCGCAGGGCCAGCGAAAGCTGGTCGGCAGCGCCGCCGGAGAGCGCGGACTTCGGCACGTACTCACCCGCGCCAGTGTCCCAGACGCGCAGTTGGATGGGGCCACCGCTGATCGCGCCCTCTTCCGGCTCTGTGGAGAGCTTCACGTCGTGGTAGCGACCGCTGGTGAGCAGGGGCAGAATGTGCTGCATGTAGTGCTCGGTGCGCGGCAGCATTTTGTGCATCAAGCGCTCGTTGACGGCCTGAACCAGCCGGTTGCTGTGCTGTTTGGTCTGGTAATTGCGCTCCTGCTGTTCCAGGCGCAGTTGTGCCTGCTTGAGATCGAGCCGCTCGCGGCCCGTTTGCAACTGCTCGCTGAGGGCGGATTCTTGCTGCTCTAGCTGGCGCAGTTCCAGCGACAGCACGTCGAGTTCCGCCTCCAATTGCTGTTGGTTCTCAACGGCATATTGACCCACGAGCGGCCAGACGATGGCGATATCGTCCCGATTGAAGGATCTGGGCGCGGGACGGCTGCGCTGTGCCAGTTTCTCAGTAATGCGCTGTTGCGCCTCCTCGACCTCCTGGCGACACAGTTCGATTTTGGCCTTTGAAGCGCTTTCCTGGAGTTTGAGGTTCTCAAACTCTTGCAGGATGCCGCCTTCGTTGCCCTCCTCTATCTCGCGCTGGCAGCGCGTACGCAGGGCAGTCAACGCCTCCGCGAAAGGATTGGGCGGCACGATCCAGCTACCGAGCGAGCCACTGAAGCGGGCAAGCTGCTGGTAATACTCAGAGAGAGACTCCTGCCGGTTTTTGAGCAGTTCGACGTAGTGAATGCGGCGGCTCTCAAGCTCCACCTTGTCTCCCAGGGCCAGGTTCAGCGCCTCCAACTGCTTGTGTGCCGCCGCCTCCGCGTTGCTGATAGCAGTTTGTCCAAATGGAAGGGCCAGCAGCTTCACACGCTGTCGCAGCGAGTCTTGCAAGCTGTGCAGGCCATCGCGCAGCGCGTTCTGTTGCTCACGCGCACGCGCAATCTGCTGCTTCGGGTCATCGGCCAGAAAGCGTTCGCGGCGCTCAACCAACACTTGCTTGCGGGACAGTACGTTTTCCAACTCTTCCTGCTCAACGGTGATACGTGCCGTTAAGCTGGCTACCTCGTCCTGCTTGCCATCCAGAATAGCGATCTCCAGTTCTGTCGCGGCAACCGTATCTTTGACCAGCTTTTCCAGTTCCGCGCTGGTCGCCGGATTGCTGCCCTGACCAGGGATGGGCAATCCCTCTTCACCGATCAAGGCGAGGAGTTCGCGGCGCTTCTGATCGATGATGGCTTGCTCGGAGCGCATTCGCGCCTCAACATTGTCCCAGCCCTCTTGCTGGCGCTGCTCTTCGAGGCGTGTCTGCTCGCGCTGCAGCGCCGCCAGCTTCTCAGATAGCGTATCGACTCGCTTGCTTGCGGCTGCAAGGCTCTCGCTCACATTGCTACGCTCGTTCGCTCCCGTCTCTCGCCCCCAGCGAGCCTCCTCGATTAATCGAGGGTCTACAGGCTGCTTCGCTATCTGTTGAAGGTAGTAGTTCGCTTCCTCGTGGGAGCGCGGCACCGTGCCACCGAGCGAGCGAATCTCCTGCTCTGTTCTGGCGAGCACCTCCTTATTGGCCCCGTGCCGTATGGCGGTAGAACGCTCCGCCACCATCGCGCCCACCCGATTGATAGTCTCTTGCACTCGCTGCTTGATGACCTGCTCTTCCTGGCTGGCCTTGCTATATTTCTGCCAGCACCAGTAGGCAGCGCCTGCGCCAGCGAACGCCAGCACAAGCGCGAGGACGGCGATGGGAACGGCATGTTGCAGGAACTCCACGGTTGCGCCGCCACAGCCAAGCACAATGATGGCAGCACAGGCGATGAGCGCGATTTGCCAGGTTGTCACCGTGCGGCGCGCCGCCAGAGACGCCACCGTCAATTGTTCCTGCTCCCGGTGAACGCCCATCACCTTCTGCTCGGCCTCGGCCAGTTCCTGCGAGAGGCCCTTCAGTCGCAGCCACTCTTCGAGCAGGTCACGCTGGCGCTGCTGGCGCTGGCGCTGTTCCAGAGCTTCCACCTGTTGCCGTGTCTGCTTCGCCTCGGCCTCGGCCTGCACGTATCCCTGTTCGGCGCTCTGGATCTCTCGCTGTACCTTCGCCAGTTGCCGCCCGTTGTCCTCGGCCCGTTCGCGCCGGGCATTCTGCTGCGCCAGGCGCGTCTCGGCCCTGTGCAAATCTTCCTGTCGCTCGACCAGCCCCTGCAAACGGTTCAGACGTTCTTCCAGCACGGGCCGACCGGCGCGGCGGCGCTCCTCTAGCTCGCTCAGTTCCTGCCGTGAGCGGTCGACCTGCAAGCGAGCGGTGACAACCTGCTCTTCCAGCGCATCGATGCTGCCCTGCAAGGTCTCGCTCTCTTTCGACTCCTGTTCCAACTCTTTGACCCGATTGATTGAGGAGAGCAGATCGTTGGAAATACGCTCCAACGTGCCAAAGGTGCGCGTGAGATCGATAAGCTCCTCGACGCGCTTCTCAAGGGCGGGCAACTCTTCGCGCTCGCGGCGTTCCAATTCAGTGATCTGGCGTTCCAGCGCGGGAATTTCGCGCCGTGCCGAGGACATTGCATCGTAAGCGGCAATAATTTCGCCCAGCGTGGCATCGGCTTTGCGTAGTTGCTGCAAGCGGCGGCGGCGCTCTTCGAGTTCGCCGCGAGTGCCGCGAATAGCCTCAATCGAGAGGAGTTGTTCCGTAGCTTCCTCCTCTTGCTGGCTGATCCCGGCCAGTTCGTCCAGAATGGCTACGGCGTCAAGCGCGGCCTCGCGCTCGCCAACCTGGGTGCTCAATTCGGGAATGCGCACCTGCATCTGGGCGAGTTTGAGCCGGTCGCGGCGCTCCTGGAGCAGCAGGTCATCGTGGGGCGTCAACTTCATCTGCTGCGCGACGCGCAAGAGTTTTTCGAGGCCGAGCAGCTTGCGCAGGGCGGTTTCCCGTTTGCTGCCAGGCAACTGTTCCAGCAGAGCCAGCCCTTTTTGTTCGAGCAAGCAGGAGTCGCGCAGTGTTTCGCCATCCACATGGCCCAGTTCCTCGACAATGCGCTCGTTGGCAGCGTTGAGGTTGGTAATCGGCTGCTCCTCTGGCATACCGAGCTTGCGTACCACCAGGCTCACCTTTTGCCCTTTTCCCCGTTCGAGCGAACGGTACACCGTCAACTCGGTGGCACCGATGGAGAGCGTCAGAGTAACGCGGGCGGTCGCGGCACCATAGAGGATGAGGTCATCCAGTGCTTTCAAGCTTCCAGCAGAGGAGGCGTTGAGCGGCTCACCGTAGAGGGCGAAATAGAGGCTTTCGACCAGCGCAGATTTCCCGGCCTCGTTCTGACCCTGGATCAGCATGCTGCCACGCTGCGGAAAGTGAAGGTTGATCTCTCGCAGGAGCCGGAAACGCTCTACGGTTAAATGCTTCAAGATAATCATGCTTCGTCGCCTCGCTTCGCTCGCCCCCCGATGAATCGGGGGTCTACAGTGGCCTCGCCCCCGATGAATCGGGGGTCTACAGTGGACCCGCGGTAAGAATCGCTCAGCAGGGCGGTAAGCAGGTCCTTTGTCGCCTGCAGCGCGTGCTTCTCTTGCTCGTCGCTCGCGGCTGCGATCCATTCGTCCGCCAGGGAGATCAGTTCCTCGCGTGGGGAGAAACGCTCGCCCGTTTCGCCGGAGGCTCCCTCTGCCTCGGACAGCAGCGAGAGGTCGCTATCATCGATAGCCAGGGCAAAGCACTGTTCCTCACCATAACGCCGTACGCGGTTGAGGTCCAGTTGATGGTATTGCCGCCGTGTCAATTCGCCTTCGAGCCGCAGTTGCACCATCGTGTCCGTATCGCACAATGGCCGCAGTTGCTCAAGAATCCGCTCTGTAGGATTAAACGCAGTTTCTTCAGCGCTTGACCAGAGATTGTTGACGGAAATGGAGAGACGACGCAGGCGCAGTGCGTCGACCTCGATATGTTTGCACCAGCGCAGCCCATCGCGAGCAAGGCCCAGGAAGACAAAGCCGGGCGTGTGTTCTTCTTCGGTGGGCGCGATTGATCGCGCCCCTACGAGGGACGCCGCCTGACCTTCTTCTCCAGCAGCGACGGGTGCGGAGTGAAAGCCGGTGTGCTGCGTGGCACCCGCGACGATGACATCGCATTGGCCAACGCGGATATGGTGATGGTTGTGATGATATCCGGCCAGGATGTAGCGGAAGTCGCTCTGCCGCTCGATACTGCTGCGGCGCACCATGGCTCGCGTATCCAGCAGGGATGAGCCGTTGGTGAAGCCCTCGATGGGGGCGTGCAAAAGCAGGAGCGTAATGGCGGCGCGCTCGATGCTGCTATCTACGTTCATGGAGGCCAGCGGATCGCCTTCCTGTCCCGCCAGCACGCCCAGACCACAGATACCCACCAGCATTCCACGTATCGTCAGCATCAATGGTACTACCGGCTCTACCGGTTGCGACTGCCGCGGGCCGGGGGCGAAATAGCGGAGCGCACCCAGGCTGGCGTAGCTGAGCTGCGGTGCCGGAGAGACCATCGCATCCCCGCCACTGGGCGTACTGGACGCACTGGACGCACCAGGGGTATCATGCACGCCGCCGAGGGCCAGCACGGGAATGTTCCCCTGCTTCAGCTGCGCCAGGCGCTCGGCTACAAAGCCGCGATCCCGCTCTTCCGGTACGGGCGTGTCAAAGAGATCACCGGCCTGAACGAAAAGGTCGACGCCCTGCCCAATGGCAAAATCGGTCACCTGCTGGAAGGCGCGGCGCTGGCGCTGCTCGCGCTCCTCACGCTTGCGCGCCTGCTGTCCAGAGGCGCTGTAGCCGAGATGATTGTCGGCAGTAAGCACAATGGACAGTACCTCGTCGCTTGACTGCCTGCTGTCTCTATCGTCTCTTTCGGCTGTCTCATGAATATCCTGGGCCATGTGAGCATCGTAGGTATTACTGGTTGTCTCGTTTTTCTCTGTCTGTTCTACCATCTTCGTCTCCGGCGCGAGCAATTCCTGAACCATAGCAGCACTCCTCATACAAGCCATGAGAAAGGGTCTCTGGCATGTCATTCTGAAGCGAAGCGAAGAATCTCTGGCAACCCACCGCCCGCCCAGACGGGTTGGAGATTCTTCGCTTCGCTTCAGAATGACATGCCTGGGCCAATTTTTCATAACATGATGAGTCTATCACAAACTGCCAGAATGCAAAACGTACAGGGCCAAAAGAGGGACTATTTGGGGAATGCCCACACTCCTTCTTTGACTGCTCGCCGCTGCGCGGCTCGTTTTTTTTGTGTGCGAAGCAGGCGTCTGCTTCGCACACATTTTTTAGAAAACGCCAGTTTGGAGCGAAAAATGGAATATTTAGGAAGGTATATGTGTTTTAGTATGTGGATGAACATCCCAAAAAGAAGAATTGCGAAAATTGCGCAGAAAAAGTGTTGACAACCCCTGGTGCGAGGTGTATACTTATACCTTGCCAGAGTGCGTTTCCAGAACGATGATGTGACAGACAGCAGACTGTGGCACAGGTGGCAGTTATAAGCAGAGAGAAACAAAACGCTTAACGATACATCACTCCCCACGAATCCATACCGTAGAGCAACGACGCTGCATGACATGACATGACAAAACTTTCGGCTCGACTCGTTTCAGCCGTACCGTGTGTATGATGCGATATTGAGTTATCCGTAGTGTGTCATGTCGTTTCATCATGTGACGTTGGTGCCGCTCGTTGCGGTTGTGAGAGGATGGGTGATGTAGCGTGCTTTGTCGTTTCAACAAGATTTCTATTCTCTCTCGTTTAGTTCTGTGGGGATGGCAGGTGGATGCGTTTCACATAACTTGTACATGTAGGGAAGTAGGAGTAACCGCTAGCTAAGGCGTATGGCGGTTACTTTTCTGTTCACTGAACGTTTCTCAACACAGGCATTATCAGATATTGTATCTTTTTTCCGTTTCCATGAAGTGTGGATGGCGTACTGGCTTTCGTCCTATTGAAAGATTGGGAGGCATTTAATTGGAAATACTTTCCACTTCCCGGCTTTCACAGGGATGGGGGCGTTCGTGTCCTTTCTTCATGGATTCCTCTGTAATTACGGAGTACCCGCACGGGTACACCACAGTGAGAGGAGAACACCACACATGGCTGTAAGCACAAAGGCCGTTGCCCTTCCAGAGCGTGTCTCTTTTGCGCGCATCCCGGACATACGACCAATGCCTGGCTTGATCCAGATCCAGCTCGACTCTTTTGAATGGTTTAAACAGGAAGGTTTACGCGAACTTTTTGAAGAAATTTCTCCCATTGAAGACTTTACCGGGAAAAATCTGAGCCTGGAATTCATTGTTCCCCCGGAGCCATTCGGCAAGCCAAAGTATTCCGAGGACGAGTGCCGGGATCGCGACGCGACCTACTCCGCTCCTCTGACGGTCAAGGCTCGCCTTATCAATAAAGAGACCGGTGAAATCATCGAGAAGGACATCTTCATGGGTGACTTCCCGCTGATGACCCAGGAAGGAACATTCATTATTAATGGGGCCGAGCGTGTCGTCGTCAGCCAACTCGTGCGTTCTCCAGGCGTCTACTTTACGGCGGACGAGGATGCGACAACGGGTCGCAAGCTGTTTGCCGCCAAGCTGATCCCCGGTCGCGGCGCGTGGTTGGAGTTCGAGACCAGCAACAAGAACTTGCTGACGGTCAAAATTGACCGCAAGCGCAAGCTGCCGGTGACGACGCTGCTGCGGGCGATTGCCAGTCTGGCGAAGGACCAGTGGCACCAGGAAGACCTCGACCTGTCAACGGATCAGGGTATCCTCGATGCCTTCCGCGATGTCGATGATGACCCCAATATTCGCTTCATTCAGGCGACGTTGGACAAAGACCCGGTGAAGCGCGAGGACGAGGCGCTGCTGGAGTTATATAAGAAGCTGCGTCCGGGCGATCCGGCGACGATTGACAACGCTCGCTCGCTGGTGAAGAACCTGTTCTTCAATCCGCGCCGCTATGATCTGGGCAACGTTGGGCGCTACAAGCTCAATCGCAAGCTCGGTCTGGCGACTCCGCAGAGCCAGCGCATTCTGACGCAGGATGACCTGGTGCATATTATTCGTCGCCTGGTGCAGTTGAACAATGGACACGGGCGCAAGGACGATATCGACCACCTGGGTAACCGCCGTGTGCGCTGCGTGGGCGAGTTGATTCAGACGCAGTTCCGCGTCGGCCTGCTGCGCATGGAGCGCGTGGTCAAGGAGCGCATGAGCATCCAGGAACCGGGACAGGCGACGCCGAATGCCTTGATTAACATCCGCCCGGTAGTCGCTGCGATGAAGGAATTCTTCGGTGGCAGCCAGCTCTCGCAGTTCATGGATCAGACGAATGCCCTGGCCGAAATCGGCCACAAGCGCCGTCTCTCGGCCCTCGGCCCCGGTGGCTTGAGCCGCGAGCGCGCGGGTTTCGATGTGCGTGACGTTCACCAGTCGCACTATGGCCGTATCTGCCCGATTGAGACCCCTGAAGGTCCGAATATTGGTCTGATCGGCAACCTGGCGACGTATGGGCAGATCAACCCTTACGGATTTATCGAGACGCCGTACCGCAAGGTGCATAAGCGCTTGCGCTCCAACGATCGTGAGCTGATTGGCCGCGAGTTCCGCGGCGTGCTGGGCCGCGAGCGCGAGGAGATCACGTCCGTCGATGGCGAGGTGCTCTTCAAGGCACGCGAGCGCAAGCGTATCACGCCGGAACTGTTCGAGAAGCTCTCGCAGGCGGTCGATGGCGAAGTGCGCATCAAGCCGTACGTCACCAACGAGGTAGATTACCTGACCGCCGATGACGAGGAGAACTTCTGGGTCGCTCAGGCCAACGCAACGCTGACCGAGAACAACGAATTCGCCGAGGAGCGCGTGCTTGCGCGTAACCAGGGCGAGTTTGTGATGGGCGAGTCCTCGATGATGGACTATATGGATGTCTCGCCGCGACAGACGGTCAGCGTAGCAACGGCGCTCATTCCTTTCCTGGAGCATGACGACGTGAACCGCGCACTGATGGGCGCGAACATGCAGCGCCAGGCGGTGCCGCTGCTGAGGCCGCAGTCGCCGATTTGTGGCACAGGCATCGAGCGGCAGGTGGCGATTGACTCCGGTCAGGTGATTGTGAGCGAGGCCGCAGGCGAAGTGGTTTCGTCGACGGCTCGCAAGATCGTGGTTGTGGACGCGGAGGGTGAGGAGCATAGCTATCGCCTGCGCAAGTTTGTGCGTTCCAACGCCGGTACCTGCATCAACCAGCGCCCGATTGTTCAGAAGGGCGACTTCGTGACGGCGGGACAGGTGATTGCCGATAGCTCGTCGACCGAACTGGGCGAGCTGGCGTTGGGCCAGAACATCCTGGTCGCCTTTATGAGCTGGGAGGGTGGCAACTTCGAGGATGCCATTCTGATCAGCGAACGCATCGTGCGTGAAGACCTCTTCACCTCGATCCATATCGAGAAGTACGAAGTTGATGCTCGCGATACGAAACTGGGGCCGGAAGAGGTGACGCGGGATATTCCGAACGTTGGTGAGGAGGGCCTGCGCAACCTGGACGAGCGCGGCATCATTTACGTGGGTGCCGAGGTCGGGCCGCAGGATATCCTGGTGGGCAAGATTACCCCGAAGGGCGAGACAGAACTGACCGCGGAAGAGAAACTGCTGCGCGCCATCTTTGGTGAGAAGGCGCGTGAGGTGAAGGATACCTCGCTGCGCGTGCCACACGGTGAGCGCGGCAAAGTGGTCGAGGTGAAGGTCTTCTCGCGTGAGGCCGGTGACGAACTGCCGCCGGGCGTCAATCAACTGGTGCGCGTCAGCATCGCGCAGAAGCGCAAGATTGGCGCGGGCGACAAGATGGCGGGACGCCACGGCAACAAGGGCGTCATCTCAAAGGTGCTGCCTATTGAAGATATGCCGTTCCTGCCCAATGGGACGCCCGTTGATATCATCCTGAATCCGCTGGGCGTGCCGCACCGCATGAACATTGGACAGATCATGGAGACGCACCTGGGCTGGGCCGCGAGTGTGCTGGGCTTCAAGATCGCGACGCCGGTGTTTGATGGGGCATCCGAAGAGGATATCGAAGAGGTGCTGCGCCGGGCGGGCCTGCCGGAGACTGGCAAAGTCCAGCTCTTCGATGGTCGCACAGGCGAGCCGTTTGATGAACCAATTACCGTCGGCTATACCTACATGTTGAAGCTGGCCCACCTGGTGGAGGACAAAGTTCACGCCCGTTCCACCGGCCCGTACAGCCTGATTACGCAGCAGCCGCTGGGTGGTAAGGCGCAATTCGGTGGTCAGCGCTTCGGCGAGATGGAGGTCTGGGCGTTGGAGGCATATGGTGCCGCCAATATCCTGCAAGAGATCCTGACCGTCAAGTCCGACGATGTGGTAGGCCGCGTCAAGACCTACGAAGCAATTGTGAAGGGCGAAAACATTCTGGAGCCGGGCGTTCCAGAGTCCTTCAAAGTCCTGGTAAAAGAGTTGCAGAGCCTGGGCATCAACGTCGAGGTGCTCAACGAGGACGATCAGAAGATCCAATTCGTGGAGGACACCTCAAACGATGTGATGCCGGAATTGGGGATTAACCTGTCCGGTTTCGAAGGAGACCAATAGGGCTTCTTTAGATTTCCATACCGGATAGTGCTGACCGGCATCGCCGGTCAGCACTATCCGGTATGGAAATTGAGAAGTTTACAGGAGGCAGCATGCTCGAAGTAAATGATTTCAACGCAATCCGTATTAGCCTTGCCAGCCCGGAGCAGATTCGCGGCTGGAGCTATGGCGAGGTCACGAAACCGGAAACGATTAACTACCGCACGCTCAAGCCGGAGAAAGACGGCCTGTTCTGTGAGCGCATTTTCGGGCCGACGAAGGACTGGGAGTGCTACTGCGGAAAATATAAAAGAGTGCGCTTCAAGGGTATCGTATGCGACAAGTGCGGTGTCGAAGTAGCGCGTTCAAAAGTGCGCCGCGAGCGCATGGGCCATATCGAACTGGCATCACCCGTGAGCCATATCTGGTACTTCAAGGGGACACCCAGCCGTATCGGCCTCTTGCTCGATCTCTCGCCGCGCAACCTGGAACGCATCCTCTACTTCGCGCTCTACGTCGTAACGCATATCGACGAAGAGGCGCGCCAGCAAGAACTGATGCGCATCGACGAGGACCTGGTCAATCTGGAGCAGAACCTGGATATACAGGTGGTGGAGCGCATTGAGAGCCAGAAGGATAATCTGGAACAGAAGATACAGGAAGTGCAGAGGCGCACCAGCGAGACGCAGGAGGACCTCGAACGGAACCGCGAACAGGAACTGGAAGCGGCCCGGCGTGCCGAGAGCAATACGTTGGAGCAGTTGCGCGAACGCATGGATCAGGTGACGGACGAAGATATCATCTTTGAGCCAACCGAGCAGGTCATCGTCAAAGAGGGCGATACCGTTTCGCGCAAAGCTCTGGAAACGTTGGAGCGTGTCGGCGAAACGTGTCGGAACACCATCGCCGAGAATGCCCGTCGCGAGCTTGAGGCGAACAACGCTGATCAGGAGCGCGAAATCGAGCACCTGCGACGGAATAGCCAGATCGAGGTTGACCAGGCACAGGACACGGTCGAAAAAGAGCGCACCTCCAAACGGCAGCGTCTGGAACTGGAGCGCCGCGACCTGGAAGGCCTGAAGAAGATGGATCTGCTTCAGGAGAACCGCTATCGCGAACTGAAGGATGCCTTCGGCTCTGTCTTCCGTGCCGGTATGGGCGCGGAGGCCGTGCGCGAACTGATCTCCGACATTGATCTGGATCAGCTGTCAAACGATCTGCGTAAGGAGATTAGCTCGACGGTCGGCCAGCGGCGCAAGAAGGCCACGAAGCGTCTGAAGGTGGTGGAGGCGTTCCGCAAATCCAACACCTCGCCAGAGTGGATGATCCTGACGGTGCTGCCGGTGCTGCCACCCGACCTGCGCCCGATGGTGCAGTTGGATGGTGGCCGCTTCGCCACATCCGACCTGAATGATCTGTATCGCCGCGTGATTAACCGCAACAACCGCCTCAAGCGGCTGCTGGAACTGAGCGCGCCGGAGATCATCATCCGCAACGAGAAGCGTATGTTGCAGGAGGCGTGCGACGCCTTGATCGACAACGGTCGTCGTGGGCGCGCTGTAGCCGGTTCGGGCAATCACAAGCTGAAGAGCCTCTCCGACATGCTTAAGGGCAAGCAGGGGCGCTTCCGTCAGAACCTGCTCGGTAAGCGCGTCGACTACTCTGGCCGCTCGGTGATCGTGGTTGGCCCAGAGTTGAAGCTGCACCAGTGCGGCCTGCCAAAGCGTATGGCGCTGGAACTCTTCAAGCCGTTCGTGATGCGTAAACTGGTGGAGCAGAACTTCGCGCACAATATTAAGAGCGCGAAACGCTTTGTGGAGCGCGTCAAGCCAGAGGTCTGGGACGTGCTGGAAGAGGTCATCAAGGACCATCCTGTGCTGCTGAACCGTGCGCCAACGCTGCACCGCCTGGGCATTCAAGCCTTCGAGGCGGTGCTGGTCGAGGGCAGCGCCATTCAACTGCACCCGCTGGTCTGTTCGGCCTTCAACGCCGACTTTGATGGCGACCAGATGGCTGTCCACGTGCCACTGTCTGAGAAGGCGCAGGACGAAGCGCGCCAGTTGATGATGTCGACGCGCAACCTGCTCTCACCGGCTACCGGCGAGCCTTCGATTGGCGCGAGCCAGGATATGGTGCTTGGCTGCTTCTACCTGACGCAGGTGCGTCCGAACAAGAAGGGGCAGGGCCGTGTCTTCACCGATACGACCGAGGCGCTGCTGGCTTTCCAGCACGGCGTGATCGATTTGCAGGCCACCATCAAGGTGCGTCTGGATAACGCCGAGAACGGTGTGGATATCTATGATAATCCACCGCCCGCCCGGCCTACCTTCCGGGCCAATGGCAAGCTGGTTGAGACGACCGTCGGGCGCATCATCTTCAACGAGGCGCTGCCTGAGCGGCTGCGTTTCAAGAACTACGCCATGAAGAAGGAGAATCTGAAGCAGATCATCAGCGAGTGCTTCAAGGAGTACGGGCGCGTCAAGACGGCGGAACTGGCCGACGAGATCAAACGTCTGGGCTTCTCCTTCGCGACCCGTGCCGGTTCGACCATTGCCATCAGCGATGTGAAGGTGCCGACAGGGAAGCAGGACGAGCTGGCGAAGGCCGATGCTCGCGTGGCGGAACTCGAAGAGCAATATCGCGACGGTTTGATCACCGAAAACGAGAAGTACCAGCAGACAATTGAGACCTGGAACGACGCGACGGAGAACATCCGTAAGATGGTCGAACAGACCCTCGACCCGTATGGTTCGATCTACACCATCGCCAATTCTGGCGCGACAAAGGCGAAATTCCAACAGATTCGCCAGTTGTCGGGTATGCGCGGCTTGATGGCCAGCCCATCGGGACGCATCATCGATGTGCCGATCCGTGGAAACTTCCGCGAGGGCCTGAGCGTGGGTGAATACTTCATCAGTAGTCACGGCGCTCGTAAAGGTCTGGCCGATACCGCCTTGCGTACAGCCGAGTCGGGCTACCTGACTCGCCGTCTGATCGACGTGGCGCAGGACGTGATCGTGATCGAAGAGGACTGTGGCACAACTGAAGGCATTCTGATTACGGATGCCGACAGCAAAGAGGTGATGCTGCCGGATATGCGCAGCCGCATCGTGGGCCGCATTCTGGCCGAGGAGATTCCCGGCATTGACCTGGAAGTTGGCGACGAGATCACCGAGGAGCTGGCCGACGAGATTGCCGAGAAGGGCATTCCCGCTGTGCGTGTGCGTTCCGTGTTGACCTGCGCGGCACCACGCGGTGTCTGCCGCAAGTGCTATGGCCGCGACCTGGCCGCGAATTCGCTGGTGCGTCTTGGTGCCGCGGTCGGCATCATTGCCGCCCAGTCGATCGGTGAGCCTGGCACGCAGTTGACAATGCGTACCTTCCACACCGGTGGTATCGCGGGCGCGCAGGGTGACATTACCCAGGGTCTGCCGCGTGTTGAGGAACTGTTCGAGGCGCGTGTGCCGAAGGACAAGTCGGAGATCAGCGAGATCGATGGCGAAGTCGAGATCATCAAGGACGAGAATAGCGCCGCACGCACTGTGCGTGTGGTGTGGAGATCCGAAATCTTTGACGAGTACCCACTGCCGGAGGGCAGCACCCTTCTGGTTGAGGATCGCCAGACGGTGCAGCTCGGACAGCCCATCGCGCAGATGCCAGCCGAAAACGGCAATGAGCCGCAGGTGGTGGTAGCGCGTATGGAGGGCGAGGCCATCGTCAATGCCGAGGGTATGCTGACCATTCGCTCGGAGGAGCGCGACGAACGCTCGTATCCGATTCCCGCGGCGCGCAATATCGCCGTATCGCAGGGTCAGAAGATTCAGGCTGGCACACCCATCACTTCCGGGCAGCGCGACCCGCAGGATGTTTTGCGCATCCAGGGCCGCGAGGCGGTACAGGTTTACCTCGTCAAAGAGGTGCAGCGTGTGTACCGTAACACCGGTGTGTATATCAACGATAAGCACATCGAGGTGATTATCCGGCAGATGCTGCGCCGCGTGAAGGTGGAGGAGCCGGGCGACACCGAGTTGTTGCCCAATGATCTGGTGGATCGCTTCGTCTACGCGGACACCAATGCACGAGTGCTGGCGGAGGGCGGCGAGCCTGCCACCGCGCAGACAGTGCTGCTGGGCGTCACCAAGGCGTCGCTCAACACCGACAGCTTCCTGGCCGCGGCCTCCTTCCAGGAGACGACGAGGGTGCTGACGGAGGCGGCGATTGAGGCGCAGACGGATCACCTGGTGGGTCTGAAGGAGAACGTTATCATTGGTAAGCTCATTCCGGCTGGCTCCGGCATCGCGCAGCGGCGCAAGGAGCAGATCGCTCGCCAGCAGGCGGCGGCTGCTCGCCTCGCGGCTGCGGCGGCGACACCCAGTGTCGCCAGCATCGGTGCTGGTGGGAGTTTTGGCTCTCTTAGCAGCCTGGGCATACCAGCACTTGACAGCTTAGGCGAAGAGTGATAGTATAAGTATCCGCATATAGATGGAGATGAGGGCGCATGTTCCCTGATACCCCTTGTGGGTATCAGGTGTCACCGCCCAATCATTTCATACGTGTTGTGTGGATGAGGAATTGAAAGAACAGGGAGGATCGTTCATTGCCGACGATCAATCAATTGGTCCGCAAGGGCCGTTCAAGCAAAGCAAAGAGGTCAAAGGCACCAGCGCTGCTGTATTCATATAATGCGTTGACGAACCGGACCTCGCGCCTGCGCGGCTCACCCCAGAAACGTGGGGTCTGCACCCAGGTGCGCACAATGACGCCCAAGAAGCCGAACTCGGCAATGCGCAAGATTGCCCGTGTTCGTCTTAGCAATGGGATGGAAGTAACCGCGTACATTCCTGGTGAAGGGCATAATCTACAGGAGCACTCGGTGGTGCTCATCCGCGGTGGGCGTGTGAAAGACCTGCCAAGCGTTCGCTACCATATCGTGCGAGGAACCCTCGACAGCGATGGCGTGGCGAAGCGGCGCAAGGGTCGCTCCAAGTATGGAGCCAAGCGACCCAAACCCGGTACCGCTGCCCCGGCTAAGGGCAGGAAGTAGTTTTAAGTAAGCAAGACATATCGCACGCATCGTAATCGTCTTTACGGACTTCTTCAGTCATTATAACGATTTGCGGTGAGAGTCGGGTGTTCTCCGCTGCCAGTAGATAGAAGCTTCAGTGCAGTTGGTAGGTGGAAAGGCATCCGCGTGTAGGCGTCTGTTGAGATTGCCGTGGGTGGTCCCCTGCAAGCGCAGGTAGGCCATCCCCGTCCAATCGAATCGACGCCTTTTCTGGTGTTTATGAATAGAGGAGGCGGACCTTGCCAAGACGTAAACGAGTTGTCAAACGCCCGGATATTCCGGATCCAAAGTACAGAAACAAGAACGTGGCGCGCTTTACCAATAAGATGATGTTGGATGGAAAGCGCAGCATTGCGGAGCGCATTATTTACGATGCGTTCGATATGATTGAGGCCAAGCAGAAGCGGCCACCGCTCGAAGTGTTTGAGCAGGCGCTGAAAAATGCGATGCCTACGATTGAAGTCAAGCCCCGTCGTGTCGGTGGTTCAACCTATCAAGTTCCTGTCGATATTCGCGGCGAACGCCGCAGCGCGCTCGCTATGCGCTGGCTGATTAAATCAGCGCGCTCGCGCACAGGACATTCGATGTCGGAAAAACTCGCCAATGAATTGATGGATGCCGCAGCGGGACAGGGTGCTACGATTAAGAAACGTGAGGAGACCCATAAAATGGCGGAGTCTAACAAGGCTTTCGCTCATTATCGCTGGTAATAATACATCATGGCAAGAGATTTCCCACTCGAAAAAACGCGCAATATTGGTATCATTGCCCACATTGACGCCGGAAAAACAACGACCACCGAGCGTATTCTCTTCTATACAAAGAAGATTCACCGCATGGGTGAGGTGCATGAAGGGGCCGCGACAATGGACTGGATGCCTCAAGAGCAAGAGCGAGGCATTACCATTACGTCCGCCGCGACTACCTGCTTCTGGCAGGATCATCGCATCAACATCATCGATACGCCGGGCCACGTTGATTTTACCGTCGAGGTCGAGCGCTCGCTGCGTGTCCTGGACGGTGGTATCGTCGTCTTCGACGCCGTAGCCGGCGTGGAGCCGCAGTCCGAAACCGTCTGGCGTCAGGCAAATAAGTATAATGTCCCTCGTATCTGTTTCGTCAACAAAATGGATCGCATCGGAGCTGATTTCTGGCGTACCGTGGATATGATTCGCGAACGCCTGGGTACGATACCCGTGCCTATTCAGATTCCCATCGGTCGTGAAAGCTCGTTTAAAGGCTTTGTTGACCTGATCGATCAGCAGGCCATCACTTTTACCGATGATCTGGGTACTAAATCGGAGCATACCGGTATACCGACCGAAATGGTATCCGAAGTAGAGCAGAATCGCGAATTTCTGGTTGAGCGTATCGCTGAAACCGACGAGGAACTGACCCTCAAATATCTTGAGGGCGAAGAGATTACGAAAGAGGAGCTGATCGCGGCGCTCCGTCGAGCAACGATTGTCGGCGCCCTGGTGCCGGTGCTTTGTGGCACGGCCCTGAAAAATAAGGGCGTGCAGGCCATGCTCGATGCCGTCATCGACTACCTCCCCTCCCCTATCGACATCCCCGCTCCCGTTGGCGTCAACCCCGATACTGGTGCTCCTGAAACTCGCGAGGTCAGTGACCAGGCTCCTTTCTGCGCCCTGGTCTCCAAGATTGTCTCCGACCCCTTCGTCGGTCGCCTGGCCTACCTGCGCGTCTATTCAGGCACGCTGACAAAAGGTGCCTCAATTGAGAACAGCACAAAGGACAAGCCGGAGCGCATCGGACGCCTGCTGCGTATGCACGCCAATCATCGCGAAGATATCGATGAAATTCGTGCTGGTGACATTTGCGCGGCTGTGGGCTTGCGTAACACCTTCACCGGTGATACATTAAGCGATGCGCAGCATCCGATTGTGCTGGAGTCCATCGTTTTCCCCCAGCCGGTTATCGAGATCGCTATCGAACCCAGAACCCGCGCTGACCAGGATAAGATGGCGATTGCGCTGAACAAACTGGCGGAAGAAGATCCTACCTTCCAGGTGCATACTGATCCAGAAAGTGGCCAGACCATCATCAGTGGTATGGGCGAACTCCATCTGGAAGTCATTGTGGATCGCATGTTCCGCGAATTTAAGGTAGAGGCCAACGTGGGACGCCCACAGGTTGCCTACCGTGAATCGATCACTCGCGAAGCCCAGGCTCAAGGCAAGCACGTCAGGCAGACGGGCGGTCATGGCCAGTACGGTGACGTCTGGATTCGTGTCGCGCCCAACGAGCGTGGCAAGGGCTTCGAGTTCGTCAACGGCATCATTGGCGGCGTGATTCCCAAAGAATACATCAAACCCACTGAGAACGGCATTCGTGAAACATTGGATAACGGCATCATCGCCGGTTTTCCCATGATTGACGTAAAAGTAACTCTTTATGATGGGTCATACCACGAAGTTGACTCCAGTGAAATGGCCTTCAAGACCGCTGGTTCGCTGGCGATTCGCGAAGCTGCGCGCAAGGCTGCTCCCATTCTGCTTGAGCCGGTAATGCTGGTGGAAGTGACAACTTCTGAAGAATTCTATGGAGACGTAATCGGTGATCTCAACCGGCGTCGTGGCATGATTCTCGGTATGGAAAGCCGGGGGTCAAATTATGTGGTACGGGCGCATGTTCCCCTCGCCGAGATGTTCGGCTATGTGAATGATCTCCGTTCCATGACCAGTGGACGTGCCAGCTACTCAATGGAGTTTGCACGCTACGAACCCGTACCCAGAACTATCGCAGACGAAATCGTCGCGAAAGCGATCCGCTAAGGGGTTTCACAACTGAATCTGGATGATGACCCATCGTTGGATTATGACTATGACCCCCGTAGGTGCCGATTTATCGCGCACATCGCCGATTTATCGGCACCTACGGGGCGCATCCAGGCCAGATTCAGGGATGTAAGCCCCATCGGGTTAAATCGCGACGAATCATCTATAAAGCTCGGAGCCGAAATCAGGGAGTAAGCCTACCGGGCATGGGCATCTTACTCATTGGAACCTTGCGCGTGCAGGGTGTCCGCTTGAAAGCAAAGCAATTATCTATGTGCCATCGCAAAGGTGCAGCCCCTGACGCACGTCTGTTTGCACTGAGCACAAGTGAGGAAAAACACAACATGGCAAAGAAGAAATTTGAGAGAACGAAGCCGCATGTGAATGTGGGGACGATCGGCCACATCGACCACGGCAAGACGACGCTGACGGCGGCGATCACCAAAGTGCTCGCCAATGCCAAGATGGCCAACTACGTGGCCTTC
>DASTKE010000072.1:0-2738 GCA_035716105.1 Ktedonobacteraceae bacterium
GCCGCATCCGGTGTATCGAAGGGGCCAGTCCAGCAGAGGCCAAGCTGATTCGTGGCGTTGCGGTTGTTCTGCCAGATGGAGTCGGCGTTTTTGAGAATGAACGCCTTGTAGGCTGGCTTGCCACCATTGAGATAGAGATAGGCAAGGTTGCGTATGAAGATGCCTTTGAACTGAGCGCCATTGGCATCGCAGTGCGGCTCCCCTGGCTCGGTCAGAATGCCGTTGGCGCTTGCCAGTGTGGTGATTGTGGCATCGGCGATGGCCTCGGCAGCCGTGAGATAGGCCGGGTTCTGCGTAATCTTATGCAGATCAGCCAACCCACCAAGGATGACGCCTTGATTGTACGTCCAGGTAGTGCCGTTGTTGTTGGCACACGCCCCGTTCAGACCATCATTGATCAGGTGCTTCGCATTGATAAGGCCGCTGCTGGCGAACCATGTCCAGTCGCGCTGCGCCCAATCGAGATAATCCTGGGTGGAGGAACGCAGATAGAGTTTGGCTCCGATCGCCAGAAACAGTTCATTGGCGATGGCGTTTTTGTACTTGCGATCCTTTGTCCACCAGATACCCCCGTTGCAGGTATCGTCCCAACCACCGGTCATGTCAATGAAAATGGTTTCGGCCATAATCAGGTAGCGCACATCGCCCGTCAGATCAAACGCTTTGATCCATGTCAGCGCCCACCAACCCTCATCGTCGTAGTACTTGTTGAGAAAATTGCTGCCCTTGTTCTTATCAAAGGTGTTGGCGACCACGTTGAGGTAGGCGTTAGTGTGAGTGATGGACATGTAGTCGATCAAGGCACCCAGGGCATTGGCCGCGTTCCACCAGTCCGTCGTTTGCCAGAGGCCCGTCGCCGGATTGTACCACTGTTGCAGCGTCTCTGATGCGCTGGCTACATAGTCGATGTAGGGAGTAAACTCACTGGTCATATGTCACCGCCGATATATCGTACTCGTCCACGGGGGTATGGAGGTCAATCGTCCATCCTGTCTCCTCCGTAAACTGCTGCTGGATATGCTCTTTTGCTAGAGCATCGATGCTATCCGTCGTGGTCAGATGCAGGGTACGGCTATCCTCGTAAATATGCGCCTTGCCCTCCACACCAATGCCTTCGGGGAAAAGACGACGCGCCGCGTCAACCAGGGCTTTTTGATGCACATACGGATAGGTATAGATACGCCAGCCGGTGCTGCTCGCAAGCTCCGCCAGTTGCTCTTTATACAGCTGCTTCGCCTTATCGGGGAAGTAGAAATGCAGCCAGAGGATGCCTTTTCTGCCATCGGCTCCCACACGGTAGAAGTCGGAATGCTGACGGAACTTTTCACTGGCAAGCACCATCGCCTCACCCTGACTCAGACGATTGGGATTATCCGCCTTCTTGTTGGGTGAAATCAGATCGAGCCGCCAGCCCGTCTCTTCCTGGAAGCGCTGTTGCGCCTCCTGCAGCGCTTCAGGGCTGGCACTGCCCACGTAATGCACACCAACCGCCTGCTGATTTAGAAGGATTGATGGCGTTCCATCGCACGCTGTGCCGGAAGGCAACAGGCGGCGTGCCACGTCGGCAAGCGCCTGCTGATTGGTCGTTTGATTCAGGCTCACCTGCCAGCCAGATCGCGCCTCAAGCTCTCCCAGCACGCCCGCGTATCGCGCCTGGGCAGCGATGGGGAAGTGGAAGCGAAGCAGCAATATTCCCGTCGCCATATCCGCCCCTGCCTTGACAAATCCGGGCAGTTTGCCCAGAAGACGTTGGGCCAGTTGAATGGCATCGTGCTGGTTCATGGGCGTCTGCCGCATTGTTGGCGAGGTCTCTATCAGTGGAAGCGGCTCGATTTCAGCAACTTGCTCAGATGAGCCATCGGCGCTTGCAGGCGCTGCAACCGGCATTAGGCTGGAAGAAACGATGCCAGATGCTCCAACGACTTTTGCGCCCTCGATCTCAAGATACCAACCGGTCTTTTCATAAAACCGTGATTGGGCCTGAACCAGCTCTTGCTCTGAGGTCTGCCCTATGCAATGCAACGATACCACCATACGATCAAGATAGATGGAAGGCGTGCCTTGCAGCAGCAAGCCCTGGGGCAGATACTGGCGGGCGGCAGCGACCAGCGCTCCCTGGTGCGCGTTGGGAGCAATGCTGATAGGCACACCCACATCCTCGACAGCCCCGGCAATGGCCTCGCCGTAGAGTTCCTGGGCCACGGCTGGAAAGTGGAAGTAGAGCACAACGGCTCCCGTATCCGGGTCGACGCTGCGCCGGTAGAGATCGGGGGGCAAACCGATATAACTCTCAATGGTGGAAAGTATCCAGTTTTGATCGGGCCGCTCAAACTCTTCCGGCTCCTCAAGCGTCTCACGCCACTCCGGTGCCAGACCATAGAGCGTCAATCCTTCTCCCTCAAAGGGATCGCGGCACTGCATGAACAGGCCAGGATGCTGTTGAAGCAGCTTCGCCAGGGCCAGCCGGTCTTCCAGCAACTGTGGAGAAAGACCGGCCATCTCACATAGCTCTCCCAGTGAGTACAGCGCATCCTCCTGGCACTGCAAGGCAAGCGCGTGTGTAGACACGTGGCGTCGTATGCGCCGCATGGCCTTGACAAGATCAGCCAGGTAGAGCGGCGCTTTCTGGTTGGACGCGAGCACATCCTGTGGGACAGGGCCAAGTACCTCCAGAACAGACGAGAAGGGATAGCGCGTCCGCTCCTGCGAGACACCTTTGGGCAGGTAGACGCGCACTG
>DASTKE010000073.1:0-2671 GCA_035716105.1 Ktedonobacteraceae bacterium
TCGGTCAAGCTGCTGGCAACATAGCCACGCCGCCAGATCATATCAACCAGGAAGATCGCGGCCCAGACCGTGAGTCCATCAGCCAGTATGAGCAGGAAGCTGGTGAGCGCACCCTGAAAGTCATTGCGAATCAGCAGGACGTAGATTGAACCGATAATCATCAAGGCACCATCGATCAGCACCGCGTACTGGCGCTTGACGCGCACACCCAGTGCGAGCAGGTTGAGACCGGACGAATAGATGTCGAGGGCGGCACCGGCCAGCAGTCCTCCTATGGCTGTGAGCAAGTAGGGGATGGACAGCCAGGAGGGCAGCGCCTGCTGAATTGTCGAGAGCGGGTCCGAGGTGCTCAGCACCTGCGTTCTGTGCGAGGCCAGCAGCACACCCACGATCATCAACACGTACAGCGGCAGCGTGCCGCCAAAGGTGGTCCAGAAGGTGATGGCCGTACCCGAACTCCTGCGCGGCAGGTAGCGCGCATAGTCGGCTCCGGCATTAATCCAGCCGATGCCGGTCGCGGCCATAATGACGATGAAGGCAGTCACCACCCCTGTATCCCAGGCACCTGGAGGCTGGCTCAGCAATCTATGCCAGTCGGTCTGGGGAAGCAGGAAAGCGATAATGACCACGGAGAGAATGCCGAAGACCCAGGTTGCCAGTCGTTGCAGCCAGACCAGCGTGGCATGTCCCCAGTATCCACATGCCACGACTGCCCCCGCCAGGACGATAATGCTGACGAGCGTCCAGATGGGAGACGTTTGCAGGCCCACAACGCGCAAAAGGGCCAGCAGCGCATAGGCCGAAGTGATGACAAGGATCGTCTCCCAGCCAACCAGGCTGATCCAGCTTACCAGTGTTGGCCCGATGTTGCCCCGTGTCCCAAAGACGGCGCGTGAGAGGGTGAGCATGGGTGCGCCACCCCATACCCCCGGAATGCTCAGAATACCGACGAAGATGAAGGATACCACTGTTGCCAGCAAGCCGACAATCAGACTTTGCCACAGGTTGAGGCCGTTGCCAGCCAGGTACTGCGCTCCGTAGACGACACCGAGAATGCCGATATTGGCGGCGAACCAGATCCAGAACAGTTCCACCGGCTTCCCATGACGCTCCTGCTGCTCGATGGGATTGATGCCATTGAGTTCCACAGACCAGACACGGTCGCTCTCAGGCTGCTGTACTGTACTCATACCCCGTCCTTTCTGTTGCCAAAGCACATCATCGCGGTTTGGATAGCATTATACAACACCTGTCTGGATGGCAACCTTCAAAACTAGCTATTTGCCCCATTTTCGATTATACTCAGGATGTGTAACCCAACTCGGTGATGCCCCGAAAGCGATGGTATGGAGCATACATAATAGAACCCCTCCCTGGCCTTGCGAGAGAAAGAAGGACGTATGAGCGACTTTGCTCCTTTGCAGCACAAACGAAAACAGAATCACTCAGTTGAGGGATCGCTTCAACTTCAGCAGGATCCACAGGCAGCGCAGGAAGCGGGGATGGGCGAGCAACGCCTGGAAAACCGCACAGGGCTGCCAGATTCCCTCAAAGTCGGCGTTGAAAGGCTCTCTGGCTATTCTCTCAACGATATTCGGGTCCACTACAATTCGCCTGATCCTGCCGAGGTAGATGCATTGGCCTACACCCAGGGTACTGAGATCCATGTCGGGCCAGGACAGGAACAGCACCTGGCGCATGAAGCCTGGCATGTGGTGCAGCAGATGCAGGGGCGGGTAAGGCCAACACGGCAGACGAAGGGCGTGGAAATCAACGATGATGAAGGGCTGGAAAAAGAAGCAGATAGAATGGGAACCAAAGCTATAAGTGAGCAAGCGGTGGAAGGTCTTTTGATGCGTTCCGTAGAGGATTCAGACGAGGCACAAGCCACAATCGACAACCCTGCACTCAGACAGTTACAGGTCAGAATGCCCGTTATTCAACGAGTCCGATCAACGCTTACCACCGGAGAAGACGACGATGGCGACACAATTATCAAAAAGGTCGGATGGGATAGTAAAAGTCGTACCGGAACCAGCAAGACGAAGCAAGGCGATCATGTCTTTCCATTTGAAGCGATATTAGATACATTTGAGAACCGGCTACGCGGGGTTACTCTTGAAGCTGCTGCCGCAGATCTCATCAACTACGCGGAGGGTCTCACTACCATGCCTGGCTATGAACGCACGCAAAGCTGGTATCAGAACCAACTCACAAATTGGATTAGTGAAGCAAAAGGTACTGACGATGATGATATCGATGAGGAGAAAATTTGCACGTGGATCGATCAGCTCATCGGTTATCGTAATATGCTCCCTTTGAGTGTTACCACATTACGTATATCGTCAGGGGGACATGGAGAATCGCAAAAGGTGGGAAACCTGGCTTACTGGGATCAACTCTATGCGGACGGAAAAATCGCACGTAAAGACTGTGATAGTGATCCAGTAGAAACGGCGTGGGAAGTGTGTGACTATCATCCAACTGACTCGATTCCTGACAAGGAGATTGGTGATACTCTGGCGCAGTTCATCCTATCAATGGATTGGGCATTTCCTCACCTATTCTCTGATGACGATGCGATGTGCGACGAAGGTGAGCTTCGCACAAAGCTCGACGATGTGATCGATGATTTACTCGATCGTATAACCGCAAACGTTGTTACCCGAAA
>DASTKE010000074.1:0-6597 GCA_035716105.1 Ktedonobacteraceae bacterium
CCGCCAGAGCCATAGACGATCAGGGCCTGGTTCGGGCCGACTTTACGCAGCAGTCGCCCATAGAGGTTGATGACGAAAAAGACCACAATCACCGCCGCGACGACGAAAATGGCTGTAATCAGAAGGGGATCCATAATACATTACTCCTTTTGCATATCGGTTCGTGGGACTAACTCCGTGTCAGTTTTTTTGTCGAGTTCGTCGAATAATGCGCGTAACTTTGCCAGTTCATCGGAAGCAGGAGGCTGTATGCTCTTTCCGGCGGGTGCCTCTGCTTCCATGTGTGCCTCACTTTCCCCGTCATCCTCGTTAATAAAGCGATCCCAGGTGTCAACCTCTGCAACTCCCTGCTGAAAGTTGACGACAACCACCTCCTGACCTCGTTCAAGGCGACGCCCATCCGCGCTGCGGGCGGGAATACTCTGGCGCATCCCTGCCGGCGAGACGTAGATGATCTCTCCTATACCATGCTCCTGGATGGTGATGCTGACCTTGCCCAGCAGACCAGTACGATCGGATACGTCCTGCTCTACAACTGTGCCGTCATCCTCAAAAAGACGGCTCAGCAGGAGCAACAACAGCCCGGCGATCACCAGACCACTCACTCCCGCTAAGATCAATGCAATCGGGAGCAAAAAATGGGCTGTGTTATGGAAGACGTAGCCGAAGAACCCGAATCCAAGCAGGAAGAAGACGATAGAGGTAGGGTTGATGTAGGCGAACAGCGATGAGATGCCGCCCTGGTTGCCCTGTGGAGTGTTGTCGGCCTTTGCTCCTCCGTTGGCTTGCGCCGGAGCATGACCGGTCGTATGCGTACTGACGGCGTGACTTCCCGTGTGTGTGGGAATGGCGTGTCCGTGCGCAACGTGTCCAACATGCTCGACAGCCCCGATGTGACCGGCATGTCCAACATGCGCGTGTCCAGCGTGGCCGATATTGCCAAGTAGGATCGTTGCAAGCATGAAGAGCAGCCCGAACAGGAAACACCCGATAAAGACGAGAGAAAGCGGATCAGTTGCCATAGCTTTGCTCCTTCGGCTTGAGGCCAATTGCAGCCTTGAAACAATGGCGGTCAATATGTTCAAGAATGCCGGTGATACCGGTCAGCAGGCCAGCGATGCCCAGCACACAGGCCAGGGCCAGGCAGAGCGTGCCTACCGGCAGCCCGGTGAACGCCAGTAAAGGAAATAGCGCACTGGAAAAGAAACTGGCGATTCCCGCTCCTACGGAGCCGCATAACAGAAGAAATGGCAACAGCACGGGATGCTGTTGTAGCAGTCGACTCCGCTCTGGCACATGCGCGAGTGGCTGGTGGCCAGAAGAGGCATACTGGCCCTGGATCATACGTTGCTCCTTATCGTTTTGTACCCATGTGTTCATAAAACTACTCAACACGAACTGGCAACCTTTTCTACGTAAAAGTAGAGTCTCCATCATATAAGACGTAAAACAGCGAATACTATCCAATCTGGTCTACTTTACAGCAGGTATATCAATCGGCATGGGCCTGCGTAACGGCCTGTACGATGGCTTCGAGTTCCTCCACCGGTAAGTCCAGCAGTTGGTGGAAAAGCTGGAGATACTGGCGCGGCTGCTCGACAGTACTCAGGCGCAGGAAAAAATCCTGTACCTCTGGTTCGCTGCGCCATTCCTCCACGTTGGCGGCCAGCCACGTTTCTAAACGGTCTGCGCCATTTCCCATATCGGTCAGCAGATCAGTACTGTAATCGGGTGGGTCGCTGACAAGATAGCCGGGATGTACTTTGAAAAAGCGGGACAGCAGGTCGCGGCTGGATGCTGTCAGATGAACGCGCTTGCCAGCTTCTAATTGTGACAGGTACGCCTGGCTGAGATGCTCGTCGAGTTCCTCCTGCATGGCACGCACAATTTCCACCTGCGTCATCGCCCGGTTCAAACCGCGCAACTCTCCCTCAACCTCACGTAAATGTTTGATCTTCTCCGCCAGATTCATAGATAACCTTCCATCAATTGCTATTTGCTATATCAAGTATAACTAATTGTTATCCCCATGTCAAGAGATAACCGCGTGAATTTCACCTCTATTTTGCACTGTTTAGCGGACATATGCAAGAGGGTTTCAGGCTTTCTCGAATCTACAATGTGATTTCGCCGGTTGAGCTATCGACGTGGATGGTGACGCCGGTCAGGGGAGTGTCGGCTGGCAGTTGGACGGCAGCTCCGTTTTTGGCGGGGTCGAAGGCGGCACCGTGGCAGGGGCAGACGAGCAGTTGCTGGCCTGGGTCGTAGTCGACCGGGCAACCTGCGTGTGTGCAGGTGGCATCGTAGGCGACAAACTGGCCGTTGTTGAGATGCACCAGAATGCCGGGATCGTTGTTCGAGGGGATGGTAAAGCTGACCGAGCTATTGACGGGAACGGCGCTAACTTTAGCAATCGTGTTAGTACCCGGTGTGCCGCCAGCGGCTGTCGAACTGGTTGCGCTGCTGCCTGCCGATGTTGATGCTGCATGTTCCTCATCGCCAATGCGTCCGCGTAAGAATATGGAGCCGAAGACGGTGAGGCTGAGCATGGCAACACCGCCAGTGAAGATGCCGTAAAGGAAGTTGCGCCGCGCCTGTCGGGCCTGCCGGGCAGCAGCAAACTTGCTTTTCTGCGAGGGCTGCCGGGCGTTCCACGGCTGGCTTTGAGGCTGACCTGCCGCCGGAACGACAGTCTGTGCTGTAGCGTCTGATATGCCGAGCAGGATAGAGGCTGGCCCGATGGCATTGAGACGCTGTTCTTCTGGCAGCGCCGCAATAAGGGGTGGCCAGAAGTAGGCATCGAGTGCTGGCAGCCCGCTATGGAGTGGCCCAGCGAGGATGATGGTGATCCAGCAGAAGGCAAACACGATGTCGGCCCCATAGAAATAGGGATAGACATGCCAGCTTGCGGTGAGGAAGAAGATCAGGCTCAGCAAGAAGCCGGAGATAGCGGCCGGGCGCAAGAACAGCCCCACGAGCGTGCCGAGTCCGATAGCGATTTCACCGTAGGCTACCATCGAGCCAAAAAGATGGGCATGTGGCACGGCAAAGCGGATCAGGAAGTCGTGCAGCGGTGAGCCGGTGGCAAAGCCCATGATCTGCTTGCCGATATAGCCTCTTGCAGCCGAGTTGAAATACTGCGGGTCGGTCAACTTCTGAATGCCTGCATAGACGAAGGTGATGCCCAGGAAGAGGCGTAGCGGCAACAGGAACCAGCTTGCTTTCCAGGATGCTTGTGTTGGCTGCGCCGCCGGGATTGGCGCGGGTGCTGGAGGCTGCGCCGTAGGGGGCGTTTTCCCTGCATGTGGATTGCTCTTTTTAATAGGCGGCTCATTTGTACTCTGTTTCATAGAATGCCAATTACTCCTCTGTCTCTCCAATTTGCCAGACCAGGTAATCTGGCGAAACTATTGTAACAGAGAAATATAAAAAAAGTGTCAAGAAAGCGTAAAGGAAGTTTCCCTGTCCTTCGACGGGAAACGGAACACCGTAGGGGCGACGCCTTGGGCCAGCCGCGTCTGGGGGACGATGAAGGCAGCCCGCGTTTGCCCTTTCTGAGGACGCGGGCGAGCACAAGGCGCCGCCCCTACAGTTCTGGCTGCAACTCCAATTTCCCTTCGGCGTTGGCCTCGATCATGCCGCGCTCGAAAAGCATGGGGTGGTGCTCGACATTGAGCCAGGGCTTGATGAAATCGTCGAAATGCCTGTCGGCGGGTTGACCTGATTGGCCCGGCGAGTGAATGGAGAGCGAAGCTTTCATGTCGGCCAGATTGACGATCTGACGGAACGAAGCTACGGTGATGACGGCCTCCGGTGTGCTGGGCGGCGTCGCGCCGACGTTGACGGTATCGATATCACCACCGAGCGGGAAGGGGCCGCGATTGAAGAACGTATCGAGCGGCTTGACCATACCCAGCGGGTGATTGTAGGTCACCTGGTGGATCTTCCCATACTGCCAGCGCGAGATATCATCGCCCAATTTCTCGCGCAGTTCTTCGACGGCGGCATGAAACGCACGGCTAATGGCCGCGTCCCAGGTTTTCGGGCCGTTGACGATAGCGGAATGAGCGAACCAGGCGTCGTTATGCTCCTTGAGCAGGCGAATGAGCAGGGGTTTACTGCGACCAAGATAGCCATTGGCGGGATTGAGCAGCGTTGAGCCGAGGCCGAGATAGCGTTCCCGCGACTCTACATCACTAAGTATGGCGCTGAAGACGATGTGCTCTAGCTTATACAGGGTGGTGCTATAGATCGCGGCTGCTGTGCTTCTGGGTGAGAGCACGTAGTCCCAGGTGCGCAGGAGATAGAGGGCAGCCGAGGCCAGAGGACTTTCCGGCTGGACTTGCAACAGGCGTGGCACAATCTGCTCAGCGGGAATTGCGTATTGATCGGCCTGGATCGCTGCCATGTCGGAGAGGGAGAGCTTGCCTTTGCGAGTTTTTGCCAGCAGCAGGTCGCGGATGCGCTGCGCCCGGTAGCCATTGAGCCATTCGTTGGTGATGTAGTAGGGATAATCATCACCCACGACGCGGTTATTGGCGGTGACGATGAAGTGCTGCTCTGGATTGTAAGTTTGCGGCAGTTCCTCGAAGGGAATGAAGCCGGTCCATTCGTACTCGCCCGTCCAGCCGGGCGCCGGGAGCAATCCCTGCCCCTGAGCGCGGATGGGAATGGCTCCGGCCATAATATAGCCGATATTGCCCTCCTGGTCGGCGTAGACCACGTTCTGCGGTGGCACATCCCAGTCGCGCATGGCATCGCGAAACTCCTCCCAGTTGCTGGCGCGATCCAGCTTCAGTATCGCGGTGATGATGTTGCAGTGATCCTGCCCCGTCCAGCGCAGAGCCAGGGGCAGTTCCGCCGGTATATCATTGTGGCCGTTGCTTTCAGCGAGCGATTGCGTCCCAATAGTTTGTGGGCGTGGCATACTGGTGAGAATTGGCCCGTGCCGGGTGACACGCACCTCTTCGATGATGGGTTCTTTGCCCTTGACCTGAATGACTTCGCGAATCACCTGGGCCTCTTCCCATTTGCCTTGATATTCGTACTGGTTGGGATGCAGTGGATTGAATTTCTCGATGTAGAGGTCTTCGATATCGGAGATGGCGTTGGTGACGCCCCAGGCAATGTGCTGGTTGTGGCCGATGACGACGCCGGGCGTGCCGGGGAAGCTGACACCGACAACATCGATATCCCCGGCGACCAGGTGGCATTCGTACCAGATCGAGGGGACGGTCTGCCCCAGATGCGGGTCGTTGCAGAGGATGGGCGAACCGGTAACGGTCATCGTGCCATCCACCACCCAGTTGTTGCTGGCCCCCATCAGGCCGAAGCCGCTCAACTGCTTCAGTCGTTCGTATTGTTCCAACATACCGGCATTCACGCCACCATACTCGACGCCGGGTGGCACGATAAGCGGGTGTCTGGGGTCGTAGCCTGCTTCCAATCTCGCGGCCAGTTCCGGGCCAAGCTGATTGACGAGCAGAGCGCGAATCACCTCCGTCTCCCAGTTGCCGCCCAGGTTCCAGCCCATCATTTTGCTCCACTGGATGCTATCGGCGATGTGCCACGGCTCCGGCTTGAAGCGCAGCAGAGTAAATTCCAGCGGCAGCCGGTTGTTGTTGCGCTCAATGAAGGCGTTGACGCCGTTGGCATAAGCTTGCAGCACGCGCCTGCTCTCTTCAGGCAAGCGTGCCACTTCTTCGGCGGCATCGCGATGCAAACCGAGGCGACGGGCAAAGCGGTCGGCCTCGACCGCGATGTCCCCGAAGATTTCGGAGAGCCGCCCGGAGCCGATGCGCCGGTTCATCTCCATCTGCCAGAGGCGCTCCTGCGCGTGCATATAACCCTGTGCGAAGAAGACATCCTCTTCGTTCTGCGCGTAGATGTGCGGCACACCATAGCGATCAGTGATGATTTCCACACCTGCGTGCAGCCCCCGCAAGCGCACTGTCCCCTTTTTCTTCGCCAGCGGTCGGCGCGTCAACACAAAATATGCTCCGCCTGCAAATCCAGCCGCGCCAGCCACAGCTAGCAACGTTTTCTGCCACCATGATGCCATGACGAGAAGCTCCTTGTTTATAGACAGACTGAACGTAGGGGCCGATTGATCGCGCCCATCGCCGATTGATCGGCCTGTGGCCGGGGCCGATTGATCGGCCCCTACACGGTATCCATGTTCGTTTGTAAAACCGTTTAGTTGGCTCCTATATTATACCAGTTCAGTACCTTGTGGTGTATCGCGCACCTCGAAGCCGAGCGCCTTGAGCTGGTCGCGCAGTTGATCGGAACGCTTCCAGTCGCGGGCGGCGCGGGCGGCGTCGCGCTCGCGCACCAGCGCCAGCGCCTCTTCGCTGATGGCACGCGGTGCCTTCGGCTGGACGGTATCGAGGCGCAGGCCGAGCACGCGGTCGAAGTCGAGGATGAGCCGCCGCCGCTCAGCCGGGGCGACGCGCGAGTTGCGCGCCGTCTCGCGGGTGATGCTGAGCGCGGTCGGCATGTCCAGGTCATCGTTGATGGCTGTGTGGAAGGCGTCGCGCACGCGCCGCGCCTCCTCCGACCAGGGTTGCTGCTCGATACCCGGTTTGCCAGACTCAA
>DASTKE010000075.1:0-3671 GCA_035716105.1 Ktedonobacteraceae bacterium
TTGTCCTGGCCCTCTTTGGCATCGTCCTCTCGTTTGTCCTGCTGCGTTTTACTGGCTTTAGCAGAATGTCGAGTCAGTTGGAGGGATTATAGGTATGGCAACCCATTCTCAGAGACAGAACACGATAGACACCAGTCTCTCTCACAAGACGACGCTTGCCGCACCGCAACAAAACCGGCAGTTCAGTCCAGGCCGCCTCTGGGAGATTGTCCCGGCTGTCTTCGGTGTGCTCTGGCTCATCTTTTCTTTTTACCCGATTCTCTATATGTTGTTCACGAGCCTGCGGCCACAACAGGACCTGTTCACGGATACTCCCTGGTCGTTTCCCTCGCATCCCACGCTGGATAACTATGCCAACGTGTTGGAGAACGGGTTCTTTACCTACTTCGCCAACACCGTTTTCGTCACGGTCATAAGCGTCTTCGTGATCGTGGTCATCTCTCTGCTAGCGGCCTACGCGATTTCGCAGGCACGAAGCCGCTATACCCGCACCATTTTCAGCTTTTTCCTGCTGGGACTCGCGATTCCGCTCCAGGCGACGATCATTCCGATTTATGCCATCGTCACCGACTTGCATCTCTATGATACGCTGTTTGCGCTGATTCTGCCCTCGATCGCCTTCGGCATTCCGCTGTCGATTCTTGTGCTCGTCACCTACATCAGGGACATTCCCCATGAACTCCACGAGTCGATGCTGCTTGATGGTGCGACTCATCGGCGTATTTTGTATAGTCTGGTGGTGCCCCTCTCAAGGCCCGCGATCATCACGGTCGTCATTTACGAGACAATTCAGGTCTGGAACAGCTATCTGTTTCCGCTGGTTCTCACCCAGAGTCAGAGTGTCGCTGTGCTTCCACTCTCGCTCGCGAATTTCAGGGGGCAATTTACGACCAACGTTCCGGCCATTCTGGCTGCAGTGTTCCTCTCGGCGGCTCCGATTATCCTGCTCTACGTCTTTGGCAGACGCCAATTACTGGGTGGCCTGGTAGCAGGCTTTAGTAAGTAATCGACAGGCCGACGGCTTTCGGCACAATGCCCTCACCTCCTCCGCGGTTGAAGGCGCTCTGCCGAGAGCCGTTGGCACGACGGGAAGGCCCATTGAAAACGAGAGGGAACTGCTCATGCGAGCACATGTTTTGACTTGAAGAACTGCTTGCCGCGCACGGAATCAGTCAAGATACTATCGACCTCCGCCTAGCTTTTTGATGACAAGGAGTTTCCAGTTGTCTACACAGATCTATCGCGACCCGAACGCCTCTCTCGAAGATCGGGTCGAGCACTTGCTTTCGCTGATGACGCTCGAGGAGAAGTTGGCCCAGCTCGGCTGCCTCTGGAGCACCGCGTTCGTGAACTCGGGTCGCTTTGACCCCGACGCGGTGGTGAGAATGATGCCACACGGCATGGGGGAGGTGACGCGCATTGGTGCCTCAACCGGCCTGCATGCACGGGAGAGCGCCGCCCTCATGAACGCCATTCAGAAGGTCATAGTCGAACGCACGCGGCTGGGCATTCCCATCATCGTCCACGAAGAGTCCACCGGCGGTTTCTTGCACCGAGATGGGACCGTCTTTCCCCAGGGCATAGGACTCGCCGCCACCTGGGACCCGGACCTCGTCAAAGCGGTGGCCGATGTGATCCGCATGCAGATGCTAGCGGTGGGTGCCAGGCACGCCCTCGCGCCGGTGCTCGATGTCGCACGGGATCCGCGCTGGGGACGAGTCGAGGAGACCTACGGCGAAGAGCCGGTGCTGAGCGGGGTGATCGGCACCGCCTATGTGCAGGGCTTGCAGAGCGATGACCTGCGGCAGGGGGTTGCGGCCACTGGCAAGCACTTCCTGGGCTACGCCATGTCCGAGGGCGGGCGCAACTGGGGCCCTGTGCAGTGTGGTCCGCGCGAACTGCGCGAGGTCTACGCCGAACCGTTTGCCGCCGTCATCCGCAACGTCGGACTTGCAACGATGATGAACTCCTACGCCTCCGTCGATGGCATCCCGTGCGCGGGTAGCCATGCCATCCTGACCGAGCTACTACGCGACGAACTGGGCTTCTCAGGTGTCGTCGTCGCGGACTATTCCGCCGTCGTGCAGTTGCAGACCTTCCATCATGTCGCGGCAAACAAAGGCGAGGCCGCTCGTCTCGCGCTCTCCGCCGGACTCGACATGGAATTGCCTGCCCTTGACTGCTACGGGGCACCGCTTGCGTCCGAAGTCGAGGCCGGGCGCATACCACAGGAAGTCATTGACACGGCCGTGCGACGTGTGCTGCGTCTCAAATTCCAACTCGGGATATTCGAGCATCCCTACGTTGATGAGGCTGCCGCCAGTGCCGCCTTTGAGACTCCCGAGCAACGGACACTGGCGCGACGAGCCTCCGCCGAGTCGACCATCCTGCTAAAAAATGATGGCGTACTGCCCCTTGCTTCTACGCTGAAGCGCGTCGCGGTCGTCGGACCCGGCGCGGACGACCAACGGCTCCTCCAGGGCGATTACCACTACGCGGCACACCTGGAGATCATTTACAAAGCACCCAGGAATGTGGAAGTGGCAGGCATGAATATTCCACAGGCGAGCGGAGACTACGCGCCTGGCCCGTACTATACGCCGCATGTCACTCCGCTTGCGGGCCTACGCGCTGCTCTTGGCGAGGAGGTAGAGGTGCGCTATGCCAGGGGCTGCGAGGTGCAGGGCGACGATCGCTCTGGCTTTGCGGAGGCAGTGCAGGCGGCGCGCGGCGCGGACGTAACCGTCGCCGTGGTTGCCGGACGTAGCGGTCTGCTGCGCCCAGCCACTTCAGGCGAAGGCAACGATGCAACTTCGCTTGATCTCACCGGGGTACAGCTGGAACTGGTGGAGGCACTCGCTGAGACGGGGAAGCCGCTCGTGGTGGTCGTCCTTAGTGGCCGCGTCCATACGCTCTCCGCCGTTGCGCAGCGGGCGAACGCTCTCCTGCAGATGTTTCCGCCGGGAGAGGAAGGGGGCAATGGTCTGGCTGACGTGCTGACCGGAAGAGTCAATCCAGGTGGCCGGTTGCCGGTTAGCATTCCGCGCTCGGTGGGCCAGGTACCCAACCACATTGGTGAGCGGGCGGGAGGTGAGCGGGCGATGCTCTTCGGCGATTACATAGACTCACCGACGACACCGCTGTTCTCCTTTGGCCACGGCCTGAGCTACACCACCTTTGCGTATACGAACCTATCCGTGCAGGCAACGAGCACTACTGAGCCGATTAGCATCTCCGTCGAGGTGCGCAACAGCGGTGAGCGTGCCGGGGACGAAGTCGTGCAGCTCTACTACCGGGACGATGTGGCCTCGGTGGCCCGTCCTCAGCACATGTTACTGGGCTTTGCTCGCCTCTCCCTCGCTCCTGGGCAGGCGAGCACTGTCACGTTCACCGTACACCCGTCCCGGCTAGCCTTTTACAATCCACAGATGCATTTCGTCACTGAACCGGGCGACTTTACCTTCAGCATAGGTGCCTCCGCGACCGATATCCGCGCCGAGCAGGCCGTGACAGTGAATGGCAAGGTGGCCCAGTACCGACAGCGGGAGATCGTAGATACGAGAGTGGAAGTAGTGCCGCAAGACACCATCCCGCATGTTGTGTAAAGGCCAGCAGTAAGCAAGCAGGCCCAGACGCAAAGCAGATGCCAGCTCGCTCCAGGAGCTGACAGC
>DASTKE010000076.1:0-4051 GCA_035716105.1 Ktedonobacteraceae bacterium
GAGGGCCGTAAAGCATGGTTGCTCGCATAGTTGATCTCCTTTCAGCTTTCATCCTCATCGCGCGGTGTATCCGCCATCGACAGCGAGCGCGTGGCCGATCACGAAGCTTGCGCCAGGACTGCACAGCCAGAGAACGGCAGCAGCAATCTCCTCCTTGTTCCATCATTGTTGGTCACTCTCTTGCGGTTTTCAGGGTATTCCTTCTTGCACAAAAAATCTGGCTTGTGTGGCCTCAGCAGAGAAGCATATTCTCTGTCTGGAGATAATTATAGACGCCCCTTCGCGCCGGGTGATAGAATAATTAGCGCAAATGATTGTCGGATTCTGCACATCTTGCAGATGGGTGATAGAGAAACCGGAGAAGAGGCTCCTATGGATGTGATAAACCACCAGCAGACAGAACGCGAGGCACTGAGGATGCAAGCCAATCGCGAGGAAATGATTGAGCGCATCAGACGGGCCATACGCGAGGACGGGATCGCCCAGCCGCTTAAAGGGCTGCACCTCTACCGCCACTCCTTCCCTCTAGAGCCAGTGTACAGTTTGGTCGAACCATCCGTGTGCGTGGTGGCCCAGGGCAGCAAGGAGTTCCTGCTGGGCGAGAGCCGCTACCGCTACGACCCCTTCCACTATTTGCTCGTGACGGTCGATCTGCCCTATATTGGTCAGGTCGTGGAAGCCTCGAAGGAGCGGCCCTTCCTCAGTCTGCGCCTGAACCTCGCTCCTGCCCTTGTCGGTGAGGTCATGCTTGAGGCCGGTCACGCCTCGCTGGGAGATTCTGCGGATGTGAGAGCCATCGCTGTCAGCCCGGTGGATGAGTACCTGTTGGACGCTATGGTGCGAGTCGCCAGGCTCCTGGATGCCCCTGACGAAGCAGGGGTGCTCCTGCCGCTACTCACGCGGGAAATTATCTACCGGCTTCTGATGGGTGAGCAGGGGAGCCGACTCCGTCACCTGGCGATCCAGGGGGGCTACTCCCCCTCCATCGCTCGAGCCATCGAGCGACTCCGCCGGGACTTTGACCGTCCACTGCGCATCGAAAGCCTGGCGCGAGATCTGGGCATGAGCGTCTCGGGGTTGCACCACCACTTCAAGGCCGTCACGGCGATGAGCCCCTCGCAATTCCAGAAGCGGCTGCGGCTGCTGGAGGCTCGCCGCCTGATGCTGGGCGAAGACCTCGACGCGGCCAGCGCGGCCTATCGCGTGGGCTACCACGACGCCTCCCACTTCAATCGCGAGTACAAAAGCCTCTTCGGCGTCCCTCCAATGCGCGACGTGCAACGGCTGCGGCAAGAGGCTTTGATAAGCGCTGACGGATGAGAAAGACGAAGGGTGGAGGCAAGCTCCGCCCCTACAAACGACGCAACTGTGATACGTCCCGCATCCGTCGGTTCGTAGGGGCGGAGCTTGCCTCCACCCTTTGCTCCCTCCACCTGCCTTCATTGCCACATGTTCCTCTCGTCACGGATTGATATACCCGGCGGCTTGCAGCCGGAACAGATGGGCGTAGGTGCCATCGGCGGCCATCAGCGCCTCGTGCGTGCCATCCTCGATAATGTTGCCCTGCTTAATGACAACGATGCGGTCGGCCATACGCACCGTGGAGAAACGATGGGCAATCAGCAGGGTGGTGGCACCGGCGGCGATCTGCTGAAGGCGACCGAAAATCTCTACCTCGGACTCCGCGTCGATTGAGGAGGTTGGTTCATCCAGAACGACGACCGGCCCGCGACGCATGAAGGCACGGGCCAGGGCCATCTTTTGCCATTGCCCGATGGAGAGTTCATGTCCTTTCTCAAACATACGCCCTAGCGTCGTCTCGTACTGCTTCGGAAGTCCCTCTATAATCGAGGCGGCCCCACTTTGCGCGGTAGCCTGACGGATGCGTTCATCGTTTGCGAGTTCCTCCACATATCCGAACCCCACATTCTCGCGTGCCGCCATCTCGTAGCGCACAAAGTCCTGGAAAATGACGCTGATGTGCCTGCGTACGTCCAGCGTATCATATTCTTCCAGCGGCAGACCATCGAGCAATATCTGGCCCGCTGTTGGCTCGTAGAGACGGGTGAGCAATTTCACCAGTGTCGTTTTTCCTGCGCCATTGTGACCAACCAGCGCGACGCACTCTCCCGCCTTGAGAAAGAGATTCAGGTCTTGCAGCACCATCTCACTTGTCCCTGGATAGCAAAAACTGACGTTCCGAAACTCGATGCCGCTTTCAAGCCGTTCGGGAACAGGTCGCTTCCCGCTGGCTATCTTATGAGGCGTGACATCAAGAAATTCAAACAGGTTGCTGACGAACAGGTTGTTCTGGTAAAGCTCGCTGATGCCCCATGAGAGCGCTTCTACTGTGTGCTGCACGACAGCGATAGCCTGCATATAGCCCGCCAGAAAGCCAATATGCCCGGTCGCAATCGTCACGCTAATCGCGTAGATTTGCGCTCCTGCCGAGGCGGCGTTTGTCAGAATCGTAAAAGGGACAAGCGCTCGCGTCTCCCTTTTCATCAGATCACTATCGACTTTATAAAAATCATCGTAGAGCTGTTTATAGCGGCCTAAAAAGTAGCTGCCGAGGCGAAAGAGGCGAATCTCTTTGACCGATTGCAGATTTGTCGTCAGAAACTGAAAGTAGGAGAGCCGCCGCCTCTGCTGCGAGCGCTCCCGTTCAATTTTGTAGCCCTGCTGTCCGTAGAAAATCTGCGAAGCCACCGAGGGCAGGGGAGCGAGCAGGATCAGCAAGCCCAGCACCCAGTTCCAGTAGAGCAGGACGGCCACGACGGAGACGAGCGTGACGCACTGCGAGCCAATCGTGACCATGCCCCAGAAAATCTGGTAGGGGCGGTACGAACTCTCGCGATTGGCGCGCTGTAACTTGTCGTAAAACTCATCATCCTCAAAGTGCTGTACGTCCAGTGCTATTGCCTTCTCCATAATCTGAACTGCGATGGCATTGGCGAGTTTCATCTGTAAAAGCGACTGCAATTGCTGCTGACCAACCCCCAGCACCGAGGAGATAAGCATTAATCCCCCCTGTAAAAAGCCGAAGAGCAGCGCAAGGGAGACAAGCCGTGGCGCGTGTCCCCCCTGAATAGCCTGGGCCGCGTCTTGAATAATCTGACTGGTAAGTTGTATCTGGAGCGAAGGAACAAGGCCACCGAGAAAGGTGAACACCAGCAACCACGTCACATACCAGGGATGTGTTTTCCAGATGAGAACGAGAATACGCGACCACGTAGAAGCTACAATGCGCATATGCTTTGCAAAGCGTTGCAGGATTTTCACGGGAGCAGTCCTTTCTTTTCTTCCGAGGTCCGAAGCGTTACCGGTAATTTCTGGAACAGGCTTATATACTGTATTTCAGAGGAGTTAAAAGACGCACACCAGAAAGAGACGACAAACAGGGATGTGGATGAAACCGGGCCGATACCAGGCACCGAGAAGTAAGGAAGAAAGCTCTCCCATGCTTATTATTTCACAACTCAGGCAAAGTTGCAACCAGGATAGGGTAAGCCGTTTTTATGCACCTTCTCCTGCAAAATATTTTTATTACACTTGTTAAAGTGATTAAATATAAATATAATATTTAACCTCTATCGTCTCTATATGTTAAGAAACACATACATGCTTGCTCGTTTCTTAACGCGAACTAAACCGAACCGTGACTGTCTCACAACTCAGCAGTTATAAAATGCATGATGATGCCGGAGTTAGACTCCGGCTCTCCTGGCAATCCTGTAGTCAGTACATTTGTAGATGCCCATACTTGTATGAAGGACGGAGTATCGCTGGAGTGAACGTTTTCACTATCGCGAATAGCGGTCTATTTGGAGTACGCGCCCATGCATGGTTTAATCTTTGTCACCTGGGAGAAATTCTTATCCGAGCGTTTTAAGGGACCGATTATCAGTCAATATCGAGCCGCTCTTGAGGGAAAAGTTCCACCTGCTCTCTTGATGAGCCGCGTCTATAATGATGATCTTCTGCTGGCTGCTGTAGGAGCGGCGAGCGAAGCCAGTAAAGTTTCTGTCGATAAGCTCTTGAAAGATTACGG
>DASTKE010000077.1:0-5177 GCA_035716105.1 Ktedonobacteraceae bacterium
AGGAGTTTGAACAATGATGCAACAGCCAACATATACATCACCTCCGTCCAGGCCGCTGAGTCCTGAGATGCCGGGGTCGTCCCAGGCCCGCCAGCCAATGGAGCCGCCCTTCAACGAGCAGTTCGTTGAGGCGTTGGCCCAACGCCTGATGCCCCGCATCATGCCGGAGATTCTCCATCAGGTGCGCTCCGCCGCCCCCGCGACCCAGCGTAGCCGCTCGATGGGCATGAGCCTGGCGCTGGCGATTGTCTCGCTGGCACTCTTGATCCCGCTGATTGCCATTGCCCTCACCGAACTGGGGGCGCTGGGAGGGCTGGGTGCCGCCCTGATCGGCGTCGGCATTGTCTGCCTGGCCGTGGTGTTGATCAACGTCGCCTTCAACGTGTTGCTCTTTTCCGCCAGGAGCTGAGCAGCAACACAGTGCCTTGCATGCAAACGACAAAGGAAGCCGCTCGGAAAGTAACTTTCTGAGCGGCTTCGCTCCCTCCTCCAGTATCACTCATCCTCCCTTGCAGCCAGATCACCTCTCGCCTTCGAAGAAGACTTCTCCAGGCTCCAGAAGCTTTCGCCAGAGGGCCGCAACCGGCTCTCCATGAGCAAACTCTCATGCACGATGGAACCTGTGAGCAAACCGTGAGAGCAGCTTGCCGGGCTGTGACCTGATTGTGTTGGCGAAAGGCTACGCTGGATACAGAGAAGAGGGCCTCTGACGAGCAGTCTGGAAAGGAAAAGACAGCGGCAGGGGCGAAAGAAGGAGAACTGAGATGTTCACAAAGATTATGGTTCCACTGGATGGCTCGCTCCGGGCAGAACAGGCTATCCCCGTCGCGGGCCGCATTGCCCGCACATCTTCTGCATCGATTTTGTTGCTACGGGTGGTAGAAGTTCCCATTGTGCATCCGTCGCACTTCGCCGAGCCTCCACTGTCGGACGAGGAGGCAGCGCAGAAGAAGGCCAGCGATTACCTGAAGCAGGTCGCGCAATCCGATGCGCTTAAGGGCATCGGGGTTGAAATCAGCGTGGTGTTTGGTTCCGCCGCCGACATGGTGCTTGAGACTGCCGAAACGTCGCGTCCGGATCTGATCGTGATGTGCAGCCACGGCTATACAGGCCTCAAGCGCTGGATGCTGGGTAGCGTCGCTGACAGAGTGATACGCCATATGCCTGTACCGACCCTGATCTTACACGAGCATGGCCCGGCTCCGCTCGCTTCGGGAGCGGTCAACCCCGTTCCGTTGCAAGCGCTAGTACCGGTGGATGGCTCGGAACTGGCCGAGGAGGTGCTGACTCCCACCTGGCAACTGCTGATGGCGCTTGCCCCCGATACACCGAAGGAGCTGCACCTGTTGCGCGTGGTCGACCTGCCAGCCATTGCCGGTGTCGGCAAGTCCCAGGCGCATATCACTTCTGGCATCATCGCCGAAGCAAAACAGGAAGCGATGGACTACGTCGCTGCCCTCATCCAACGATTGCGGCAAGAGATCCCGCCGAGCGCCCAGATCACGATTGGTTCGACGGTAGAACTCGATACGGATGTGGCCGAGGCCATCCTCAAGGAGACAGAAGAAAGCGGGGAGGCGGGTGAAGATGGATACCAGGGCTACAACATGATCGCGATGGCAACGCATGGTCGCAGTGGTATACGCCGCTGGATGATGGGGAGTGTTACCGAGCGCGTCCTGCACCACAGCAGCGTGCCGCTCTTTATCGTGCGCCCACAGAAGCTGGCGCGGCAGGAGGAAGGTGAGGTCGACACCGACAAGCAGCATGCCGAAGCAGAGCAACGTGCGGAGTTCGGAGAATTTCCCTCGATATTATAAGCTGAGCGAGAAGGGTAGGACGAAGCAGAGTGGCCTGCTCCGTCCCGCATCAGGTGCGGCCCAGGCAGCGGTCGACGGCGGCATACAGCTTCTCGACGCTAAAAGGGGGCTGGAGAATCACGAGGCGCGGTTGCTGGCTCTCTCCGCTTTCCCCGGCAAGGGGTGCGTGAGAATGATCGGCAACCGCTCCCAACTTCCCGCTCCTTTTGGAGGCTATTAGAAGCTATAGAATTACTGCTGACGGAGGACCTGCTGGACGCCTCGTCCTCTCGCGCCAGCCCACCGACTTGCTGGCTCTCACCCAGCACATGTTGCAGCAGGCACAGATGAGTACGGCGCGTCACACCTTCTCCCTGGAGACCGCGCTGGCCTGCCTGCCGGTAGAGATCGATAGCAAGCGCATCGAGCAGATCCTCTGCTCTGGCAACCAACTACCCGCCCAGGAAAACGATCTAGATGCTCCCGGGCCGGGAAGAGCTACCACCCATTCTCTGGCTTCTTGCCCGGGCAGCCTGCCTGGCGGGGAAACTATGCGCTGCCAGATCGAGCAGCAACGCCAGGACGACCCAGAGCCAGCTCCACCCGGTCACACTTCCCGCGATGGAGTAGACCAGGACGTAGGTCAGGGCGGTAATCGGCAAGAAGAGGATACCCAGCAACGGCAGGAACCAGCCGCCATGAAAGGCATGGTTCACTAACGGTGTGGATAGCCAGACGACAAGCAAGGCCACGCGGGCAAACAGAGCAACTAACCAACTCATGATAGATTCCTCCTTATTATTGTGAATGGCTGTCAAGCCCATCCCGGGGTCGATGCGCTCCTTCGTCAGCGGCAAATTCGGCGAGCAGAAAGAGCTGCCGGGCAATCAGGACGTACCAGATCAGCAAACCCACAACTGAAATGAGCGACAAGATTTCACACCCCACGCTCAGCCTCGCCGCTCGTTTCCAGGCGGAAGAGATTCCAGCCGATCACGAGGAACCAGAGGATGAGGAGAACGCCATAAACAGCGTAGCTAACGCCCAGGATGGGCCGAAGCGTCTCACTCACCATGCCCAGGAGGCCTGTGACGATGCCCAGAGAGGCAACGCCCTTATGGAAGACGCCTTTGAGCATGACGAGTGAGAGAATCAGAATGCCAACCGGTTGCAGGATACCAATGATCGTAGGGATGGTATTCTGCGCGATAAATCCCTCGGTGGCGGCAGCGAAGGCGGCGCGTTGGGCAGCAGAAGTGGCTACCACGTATTGATCGCTCAGGTACACCAGCGCGTGTCCTCCACCGCCAGTTGTCGGCCAGGCCAGCGAGAGCGCCCAGGAGGCGACCCCAATCAACGCGCCGATGGCAACATAGCTCTTGCTCAGATGCTTGAGCGCGACGGGGAGCGCCAGGAAGGTAACCATTAACAGGACGCCGGGTATCAGCCACAGAGCCTGTTCGATGATGTAGAATGACCGGTGTGAGGCGATGTACTGGAGTGTGACAGTTCCATCCGTGAGAGGGGTTGGCGGCATGATGAAATCCAGCGCCAGCGCGGCGATGTAGAGTGCGCCCGCGAGCATGGCACAGATGCCCCCAACCCGGTAAAGATTTCTCCATGATGCGTCGACAGAAGCAGCAGGCTCTGCAGGTGCTTTTCCGACACGTAACGTTTCCATCCCTTTCCTCCTCTTTCAACCAGGCTTAGTTCCTTATGGCTTAGCTCTTCCAGGGAGAAAAGCTCCATCCGAGTTCAAGCTGCACCTGCGAGATAATCCCACTTCTCCTATTGTACTCTCCCTGCCTCACAGACCAATCAGAAATGGCGGTCGCCGTATCACAGGAAAAGCACAGTGTCCTGCCCTGCAAAGGAATATTCGCAACAGCGCTGGCTTGATGTCACCCGCAGCACCCGAAACGCGCTGGAACCGATGAGAAGCGAGGATGAGCAGATTGTCTGCTTCCTGTAAAAGTCATGGAAGTTGTAGTCAATGGGAGTTCCTGGCCGAAAGTAGCCTTGAACTCCCCCATCAAGAGCGGCGGTGATTGTCCTGATTGCCGGATTGATCCTGGCCAGCGCCGGTTTTGCTGTAGCGGTCCGGCGTATCCTGCGACGAGTGGTGCGCTGGCAGCAAGGGGAGGCAGAAGTGCAGGAGAACGCCGCGCTCTGAACACCTGGCACGACCGCCCTGCTCATCGTACTCCCGGTGGTGCTGGCGCTCGTGCTACCCCAGCACCCTTTTCCATAACCAGAGAACAGAGTTCAGTGATCGTGACGCTCATGGCTACCCCTCCCTGTGTGACCGGTCACGCGACCGTCGCACAACCGTCATCGCGGCACCCACAGCAAGCGCACCGAGCGCGCCGGCCGCCCACAGGCACGGATTCTTACTGGCTGGCCGCTTTTGAAACGATAGCGGGCCGAACTCGCAGTGAACGGCGGTCGTTCCCACTTCATGTTCCCGGCTGAAGATGACGCGGCCCGTGCCGATGCCAAATCCAAATGTGGAGAGGTCAACCCTGAAGATGTATGGGTCGTTGTCGTCGTCTGGGTGAAGAGGAAAGCCTCTGTACAGCATGGGTAGTATGGGACTCAGGATGCGCATCATCAGCTGACCCCGCCGGACGAAAACCTCGACTCCGGCACCGAATGCCAGCTTTGCCGGATCAGGGGGCTTGCAGCGAGGCATAGAACTGCTCTACCAGGACACCGGGCGTCGTGTAATCATAGCTTCCGACGAAGAAAAACACGGGAACCGCAAGCTCCGGTATCTCTTGCAGCACATTCACGCCCATGATCTCATCCCCCATCAAGCGACAGGAAAACTTCATGTCCCTCCTCGTAAGACCACGGATGCAGTCTGCAATGGAACATTCGGGCGCATTCAGCAGGATAGAGACCATTGCTCCCGTATCAAGTCTCTGCATCATCCCCCCGTCCCGCACCAGCCACCTGCGCTGGACAACCGTACTGTCTTTCCTCTACGTATCGGAGCCGCCCAGTTGCTCCAGGATGCGGATGGCCTTGCGGTTGTGTTCCGCGTGAACACGCTCCAACACATAGCGGTAGGAGAGGTCGTCGCCGCGTTGCATAGCGACGACCTGGCCCATGCCAATCACGGCATACAGCAGGTCGGGACGCGCTGCCGCGACTTTCATCGCCAGCACGCTTCCCCAGGAATGCCCAAGCAACAGGACTTTCTGCTGAGCGAAACGCGCACGCAGCAGTTCAATAAGCGTAATGGTATCCTGCACAAACTGGTCAATGGTCATGCTCTCGGGGCTGGGACCCGGACGGAAGGATTTGCCTGCCCCGCGCTGGTCCCAGTTGACACAGACGAAGGAGTGTTCCAGTTCTTGCATCGTGGAATGGGCC
>DASTKE010000078.1:0-8311 GCA_035716105.1 Ktedonobacteraceae bacterium
CGTGCGGTATCTGGCAGTGGTTCTCGTCGCAAGCTTGCTCTGCCTGAGCATATTGCTTTTACGAGTCTCCCCTGTCAATGCCAGTGGACCCACACATGGTTGCGCCCCGGCCATTCCCCCAACAGTAGCAGGTTCCCCCGCGCCTGCACCCGCGACCCCCGGTATCATTCACATCAACGAAGTACTGACAGATCCAGCCACGGCCTGGAACTGTTCCGAAACAACCGGCGGCTTCTCCTCCACAACGGATAGTTGGGTCGAACTTTACAACCCACAGAGCCAGCCCTACAACCTGTATACCGCTCACGCGCTGATCGATAGCGGCTCCGGCACCAATCCCTACTATTTTCCTCTGGGGGCTTCTATCGCCGCGCAGAGCTTCCTTGTTGTCTTTCCAGGCACCTACCAGAGTTTTTCCACCACCGAAACCCCCACGCTGCGCCTCGTTATAGGAGGAAGTGTTATCGACCAGGTCGTCGTGCCGCAACTCGGCTCCGACCTCTCCTATGCGCGTTTCCCCGACGGCGGCAGCAAATGGCAAACGACCTACACCCCCACGATCGATGCCAGTAACATGACAGGGCTGATTACACCCACTCCAACCAGCAACACCTCTGGTGCTACCAGAACTCCTGGCAGCACAGGTGGCAGCAACTACGGCAGTGGGAGTGGAAGCGGTGGTTCGACTGCTGATGGCTCTTCACAGGCGAAAGTAGTAAGTGGGACGCAGCCGAAATGGGGAGCGATACAAGTTCCGGGCGCAGCTTCCACCACAGCCAACCCTTCGTCTTCGCCCTCCACGCTGAGCAACGGCAACACAAACAACGCCGCACAGATCTCAGCACCTACTCCGACGGCAAATACCGGTGCTGACACCCCCAGGCGCATCCTTGTAACGGTCTTACTGCTCGCCCTAGCCGCGACGCTCTTCTGGTGCTGGCGGCTCTTTACTTCACCTTGACGCCCTCTCTCTCCCGATGATACGCTGTTAAAAAAGGTCTACCTCCTCGTAGGGGTGGCGGCTTGTCCCCGCCCGCGCTGGTCCATGAAGGAGCATTTTCGGGTGCGGACAAGCCGCCACCCCTACGGGTTATGGAGAGCCTCAAAAAATCTATTTGAGAGAAAAGAGAGCACAGGCGTATCATGACCAGCACACAGACAAGCGAGAGCAATGCTTCTCCTGCAAATATCCATCGACAGAACGCTAGAATCGTGATTATCGGCGGTGGCAGTCCCTATTGCGCCGGACTGATGAAGAGCTTTGCGCACGAGGCGCAGGCATTTCGGGGCTGTCACATCGTTTTGATGGATATCAACGAGGAGGGTTTGAAGCTCATTCACACTATCGGCTCGAAGCTCTTGAAACACGCGGGTGCGGACATCACCCTCGAATATACTACTGATATGAAGGCTGCTGTGGCCGGGGCGGATTTTGTGCTGACAACGTTCCGCACGGGCGGTATGCAAGCGCGTCGGCTCGATGAGAAGGTTCCGCTGGAACATGGGCTGATCGGACAGGAGACAGTCGGGCCGGGCGGATTTTTCTACGCGCTGCGCACCGTGCCGGAAGTGGCACAAATCGCCGCGGAGATGGAGAAGACAGCCCCCAACGGCTTCCTGCTCAACTACACCAACCCCAGCAATATTGTGACGGAGGCCGTGACCCATTGTTGCGGAGTGCGCGTCATCGGCCTGTGTGATGGGCCGCTGCACGAAATTCAGCAATTCGCGCAATGGGCCGGTATCCAGATACCGCCGGGGAAGCGCCTTCATCACCGCACCGTCGGGCTGAATCATGGCAACTGGACGACGGCGGTCTGGCTTGATGGCGAAGATGTGCTGCCTCGCATCGTGGAATACTGCGAAAACTTCGTCAATGATCATCCCGAAATGACGCCATCAAACTATGTGCGAGTCATGTTAGCGACGCTCACAGCACGCTACGGGGCGATTCCTTCGCACTACATGCATTACTACTATTTTCCCGAAGTTGTGCTGAAGTTCCTGCGTGAGAAACCCACCTCTCGCGCCGAGGATATTCTGGCACAGGTACCCGCTATTCTGGAACATTACCGCGCAGAGGCGCAGAAAGAGGTGCCGAATCTGACAAAGATGCGCGGCGGCTCCGGCTTCGGCGACTTCGCGCTGGATGTCATGCGCAGCATCCTGCATGACACGGGCGAGGAATGGGTGCTGAACGTTCCCAACAACGGCTCGATCAACTTTCTCTCCAATGATCGCGTCGTCGAACTGCCTTGCCGGGTCGATGCGCGAGGCGCACAGCCACTTGCGCAGGGTGATGGCGGCATCAATGTTGACCAGCGCGGCCTGATCTGTATGCTGGCGGAGTATGAAGGAGCAGCTGCGACAGCCGCGCTCTGGGGTTCGCGCCGCAACGCCATTCGAGCGCTGGCAGCTAATCCGCTCGTCGCCTCGTACAGCAAAGCCGAAGAGGTTTACGAGGCGCTCGCGACCGCCGAGGCCCAATACCTGCCAGAGCGCCTCCTCAAATAACTCACATTTATAAACCGGGTATCGGCAAGCGAGACTGCTCCATTTTGCCAGATGACAAAATGGAGCAGTCTCGCTTGCCGATACCCCATTACTTCCTTTTGCCTCGCTCGCGTGGTATCATCTAGATAAGATATGGTGAAAGTTGATCAATTCATACTGAATGGCTTCGTGCCAGCTAGCCGGGAGTCAATTATGAGCATCACCGAACTTTCTCCAACAACAGCAACGCCTCCCCTCTATGAGCGTATGTCCGCGACGAAAAAAGCGGTAGTTGTGCGCGAATTGAGCAATCTGCTGGGAGCGCGCTACGTTCTGCATAGTCCGTATGATTTGATGTTATACGAGTACGACGCCTCGATTGATCGCAGCACGCCCGATATCGTGGTTATGCCGGCCAGCACCCCGGAAGTCGCGGCCATTGTCAAAATCGCCGCCCGCTACGGTGTGCCGGTCGTGCCAAGAGGCGCGGGTACCGGCTTGAGCGGCGGAGCAGTTCCCGTCTATGGTGGCATCGTCATCGTCTTTACGCGCATGAACCGCATTCTCCATGTTGACTATGAGAATTTGCGCGCCGCCGTCCAGCCAGGACTGGTCAACCTGCACCTGAGCAATGCGCTGAATCCGCACGGTTTCTACTACGTGCCAGACCCCAGCAGCCAGCGTTCATGCACCATCGGCGGCAACGTGGGCGAGAACGCGGGAGGGCCGCACACGCTGATCTATGGCGTGACAACCAATCACGTGTTGGGACTGGAAATCGTCACTGCCGAAGGGGATATCCTGGAAATCGGCAACTGGACATACGACATGCCCGGCTATGACCTGACCGGCCTGCTGATTGGCTCCGAGGGAACGCTGTGCATCGTGACACAGATTATTGTACGCATGGTGCGGCTGGCGGAAGATGTGAAAACGATGGTGGCGATCTTTGATGAGATGGATGATGCCTCGAACACGGTTTCGGAGATTATCGCCGGTGGCATCATTCCCGCCGCCATTGAGATGATGGATCGGATGATTTTGCAGGCAGTCGAGGCCGACTCGCACGCTGGCTATCCAACGGATGCCGCCGCCGTGTTGCTGATGGAGGCCGAGGGCGTCCGGGAAAGCGTGGCCGAGCAGGTGGAGCAGATCGAGCAGATTTGCCGCCAGAACCATGCCCGCTCGATACGCATTGCGGTCAACGAGGCGGAACGCCAGTTGTTCTGGTCCGGGCGTAAAAACGCCTTTGGAGCGGTCGGGCGCATCAGTCCTGAGTTCTACGTGCAGGATGGCGTGGTGCCGCGCACGAAGCTGCCCCAGGTGCTACGGCGCGTTGAAGAAATCTGCACCGGATACGGGCTGCGCGTCGGCAATGTCTTCCATGCCGGAGATGGCAACTTGCACCCCTTGATCCTGTTCGATTCGCAGGTACCGGGCGAAGTAGAGAGGGTACGCAAGGCCGGACACGAGATTCTGCAAGTATGTGCCGATGCCGGTGGCACGATTACCGGAGAACATGGCGTGGGCATAGAGAAGCAGGCGGAGATGGCGCTGATCTTCAGTGATACCGACCTGCGCGTCATGCAGCAGGTGCGCGAGGCATGGAATCCCAATCAATTATTCAATCCGGGAAAACTTTTCCCCTTACCGGGGCGTTGTGCCGATATGAAACAATTGTAAGGCTGGTATGCAATGAGTGAGATTGAGACGCTTGCGACAGCAATGCACCAATTTGCGCCCACAGCGCAGGTGAGCACCGAGGCCGGAGTTCTGCAAAACTACGCGATAGATGGCGTATTGCCTCGTCTGTTAGTCGTTCCTGAGACGGTGGAACAGGTCTCACAGGCGGTGGCGCTGGCGAACCAGCAGGGGTTGAACCTGCTGGCACGCGGTGGTGGCTCGCGTATGAACGTGGGCAACAGCGTTGAGCAGGTTGATATGCTGCTGGAAACCAACCGGCTGTCGCACCTGTTGGAACATGAGGCACCCGACCTGACCTGCCACGCCGAGGCAGGCATCACGCTGGCCGTTTTGCAGGCACAACTGGCGAAAGTGGGACAGCGTCTCGCGCTCGATCCTGCCGACGCGAAGCAGGCAACCATCGGTGGTATTCTGGCTTCCAATGCCTCCGGCCCCAAACGGCTGCGCTACGGCACGGCCCGTGACCTGGTAATTGGCTTGCGAGTTGTGCAGGCTAATGGTGAAGTGGCACGCAGCGGCGGACGTGTCGTCAAAAACGTCGCTGGATACGATCTGAACAAGCTCTACATCGGCTCGCTCGGCACGCTTGGCCTGATCGTCGAAGCCAATTTCAAACTGCATCCCCTGCCGGTGCGCGAGCACACGCTGTTATTGACCTATCCAGGCGCGTCTGGCGCGACGGAAACCGTGCTCGACATCCTGGCTTCCCAGCTTACTCCCAGCGCGTTGGAGCTAATCGACCCAGGCGCGGCCAGCGATATGAGTGACTTTTTCGGCCTCAACCTGCCGACCAACGGCTATACGCTCGCTATCAATTTCGAGGGCAGACTGGCCGAGATTCAGCGCCAGATAGACGAGGCCCGCGTCCTGGCACGCACTCACGGCGCATTGATGGCTGACGACCTCGAAGGGGAAGACCAGACTCACTTCTGGAACGTGGTGCGCGAGCACACACGAGGAACGGTGACATGCAAAGTGGCCATCCTGGTATCGCACATCGCCCATTATTTAGAGGAAATCGAGAACACCTGCCGCCGTCATGATCTGGAAGCAGCCGTTGTGGCACACGCTGGCAACGGCATTCTCTATGTCGAGTTACGCCCCAGTGATGCCACACCGCGATTGGTCGAGGCTATCAGGGAACTGCGCCGCAACGCCCAGGAGGCGCGTGGAAGTATGGTGGTCGAACGCTGTCCACCCGATCTTAAACGGCTCATCAGCGTGTGGGGCGAACCCGGCTCTGAATTCTATTTGATGCAGCGACTCAAACAACAATTTGACCCAAGCGGAACATTTACGAAAGGACGGTTTGTGGGAGGACTGTGAAGCAACCACCTCTTTTGATCGTTACGGCGCACCCCGAATTTTTAGAGGCTGCCATAGGGGAACTCAAGCGCCTGGATTCACAATTCAGCAACGTGTCTATCCTGGCACCCGGCGTTGCGATCGGCAATGCGAATGGTGCGGCAACGTTGATGCGAGCAGCAGCCAGGCAGCGTCCAACCTTTGTCCGGCATCTCGCCCCTGTGCATGCCATTATCTCATTGACGAATACAGATGAAGATATCGGCACCATTGCGACGACTATGGCAATGGTGCCATCCTTCTCAATGCTGGAACGCGGGCAGCGTTTCGCGGTGCAGACGCGCTTCGTCCAGGACAGGGATAGCGAGCACTCCGAGAACCATGCGAACCACGCGCAGCGCCCGTATAGCAGCGGACAATTGAACCAGCAACTGGCAGAGGCCATTGCCGAAGAGACCGGGGCCATTGAGTCCGTGAAAAAGCCACAGATCGTTGTCTCCATCCTCTGCACACGGGAAAGTTGCTATCTCGGCATCTCTCCGGTGGAGGAAAATCTGAGCGCGTGGCCGGGTGGGACGCGCCATTTCGCACAGACAGAGGAGCAGATCAGCCGGGCAGAATTCAAGCTGCTGGAAGCATTGGAGGTATTTGGTGTCTCGCTGCCATCTCATGGTGTGGCGCTCGACCTGGGTGCAGCCCCTGGCGGCTGGACACGCCTGCTGCTTGAGGCTGGCCTGAATGTCGTGGCCGTTGATCCGGCAAAGCTTGATACGCGGCTGGCAAGATCAACGCGCCTTGAGCACTATCGCGGCCATGCCGAAACCTATCTGGAGGAGGCGATAAAACAACACAAAAAGTTTGATGTAATCGTCAACGACATGCGTATGGATGCGCGGGACGCGGCGCGTTTGCTGGCACAGGCCGCTTCCTGCCTGCGCTCCAACGACGGCTTCGTGCTCAGCACCATGAAGTTGCCCCACGCCACTGCCCAGATCAACCCTCTGGCAACGCTGCACGAGGCAATGAACATCCTCCGCAAAAGCTACGGCATTGTGGAGGCTCGTCAACTCTTTCACAATCGTCAAGAAGTCACCGTTATTGCCGCACAACCGCTATCGACGCGGATATAACGGGTAACAGAACATATTCAGGGAGGGCCGGTATGACGCAAGATTCCACGAGAGCAAAGACAACCATGCCAGTTATTTCGCCACCGAGCGAGGGGCCATTGCAACGTCATACCCACACCTACGATTTGATGCGCCAATGCATCCATTGTGGGTTCTGCCTGCCCACCTGCCCGACCTATGCGGTGCTGGGCGTCGAGATGGATTCTCCTCGCGGACGTATTTACCAGATGCAAGCGGTAGCCGAAGGACGCATGGAGATTTCCGAAGATTTCGTTGACCACATGTACTGCTGCCTCGGCTGCCGCGCCTGTGAGACGGCCTGTCCCTCCGGCGTGCAATTCGGCAAGCTGATTGAGGCCGCACGAGAGCACATCCAGCTTGAGGTGGCACATACGCCTCTCTTCGATGGTCAGCGACCAAAAGAACTGGAAACCACCGAACCGCACGGAACGACCAGCTTTCCGCTGCATGAGCATTCTGATAACCACCCGGCCCTCGAGTCTCCCACTGAGCGGCTTCTGCGGCGTTTCTTTTTTGACATTATGCTGCCCTCGCGGCTGGTGACATCACTCGTCTTTGGTGGGCTGAAAGTCTACCAGCGCACAGGGGTCCAGGCGCTCGTGCATCGAACTGGCTTGCTCAATATGGTTAATGCGCTGCCGACACCGTTGCAGGGACAACTCAAGGTGCCGGAGGCGTTGATGCCCAATGCTGGCGGCGATCTGCTGCCCGCTCCACTGCCGGAGGTAACGCCAGCCATAGGGCGCAAGCGCTACCGGATCGGCTTCATCAGCGGCTGTATTATGGACCAGGTGTTTCGCGACATCAACGAGGCGTCCATTCGCGTGCTAGCTGCCAACGGCTGCGAAGTGGTTACGCCGCCTCAGCAACAATGTTGCGGCGCGCTGCATGTTCACGCGGGCGAGGCCGCGGAGGGGCGAGAGCTGGCAAAACACAACATCGATGTATTCGAGTCCTACAACTGCGACGCAATCATTATCAACTCTGCTGGCTGTGGCTCCAATCTGAAAGAGTACGGGCATCTGCTGCGTGATGATTCTGTGTATGCCCAACGCGCCAGCGCCTTCAGCGCCAAAGTGAAAGATATCAGCGAATTTCTGGCCAGCATCGACTGGAATCGCGATCTGGGCGAAGTATCTCACACAGTCGCCTACCACGATGCCTGCCACCTCGCGCACGGGCAAAAGATCAAACAGCAGCCGCGGCAACTGCTCACAGCCATTCCCGGTATTCGACTGGTTGATCTGAAGGAGGCGGACTGGTGCTGCGGCAGCGCCGGTATCTACAACATCACGAATCAGGAAATGGCCTCCCAACTGTTAGATCGCAAGATGAACAATATCGCCGCGACGGGTGCCAGTGTGATAGCGACCGGCAATCCAGGCTGTATGATGCAAATTGCCCTGGGAGCAAGAGAGCGCGGCATGAATCTGGAAGTCCTCCATCCCGTGCAATTGCTCGATGAAGCCTATCGCGCCGCAGGACTCTATACTATGCCCGTACCCGACACAAGAGGACAGCAAAGGCAAAAACGAGGCGTTCTCGCCGCACTCATCGCCGGTCTCGTTCTCGGCTTCTTGCTCTCACGCCGCCCACAAAAAAACTAGCTTTACAGAGAAGCAAGAGGAAGAAAACAGGTAGCAAACCGGCTCCGCGGA
>DASTKE010000079.1:0-2102 GCA_035716105.1 Ktedonobacteraceae bacterium
AGTATGTGGAAAGGGACAGATACACCTTCTATCCTTACGATAGAGGACATATTACTCTAGCTGTTCCAGGACATGCAAAATTGTGCGTTCCGCCTCTTCATCGTCGCGGACGCTGAACAGGTTGACGAGTAGGCGTTCTAATATCTCTGGATCATCAGTTGCATCAGTCTGTGTCTTCAGCAAAGGAACCAGTGATGGGAAATGCATTTCCACGTATGTCGTCAACATCTGCCGATGTTGCCGAAGTTCCCTCTGTCGTTCCTCATTGCGCCCTTCAAAGAGTCCCTTTTGTTTGATTTCCTGGTAAGCCCAGGACTCTTCAAGGATGTCGTGCAACATCTCAAACCTCCTCTTAATCCATTGCCGGTCATCTGACTGCCTAAAAACAAGAGCGGCGAAGGCATAGGCCAGTGCCAATAAATCTTCTAAAAAAGTATTCTTCGTATGAAAGTGTAGCATAGTAGAGGTTAAACGTCTAGAGTTTCTCGAGAAGTAGAGAACACACTTTTTCTCCTTGAGAAGTATCTCTGCTATTTGGCAGAAAACAGCTATCCCGGCCCCTTTCAAATCTCACTTTTCAACCCAACAAAATTCTGGTATGCTACATGCATATCACTCGATCCATCCTCATTTCCGTTTTTTGTAGGCGCGTAGAGAATAGATGTGCAGGAGCAATGAAACACCAGAAAATCACACATCCTCATGGCTTGGGGAAGAACGTAAAACATTGACTATACTCTTCCAATTGGGAGCATAAACATGATTGATGTGCAAGACCCGGCCCTTAAGGAGCACTTGCGACACCGCGTGGCGGATGGACGGTACGAGGTCAGTGAGATTGACCTGGTGCTGAACATTCGTGCTCGCAAGGCGGAGGGCAATCAGGACGCTGTGCGCTTGCTGAGCGAGGTGCTGCTGGAACGCAGTATGCCCGTCTTCCAGCGCCATACTCAGGGCTTGCGGCACCGGCCAGAACTGCGCGAGGAGGCCATCGCCAACATGGGCGAGCACCTGCTGCGCGAGGCACAGGACACGGGCGAGGTATTTATGACGCAGAACTTCATTCACTACCTGCGCTGCCTGTGCGTTGATGAGTTCAACCGCGTGCTGCGCCAGGAGGGGCTGTATTACCGGCGCGACGACGAGGGGCGACCGGCTGGACGACCGCAACACGTGCCGCGTGCGCTGATAGAGCCGCTGCGGCCCGCGCTGGCGGACGACGAGGGCGCGCACGTGGCCGACGTAGCTGACCCGAACGACCAGTACGAGCAGTTGCACGCCACGGACGAGAGCCAGCGCATTTTGACCTATCTGACCGACCCACTGGATCGCGCCATCATGGTGCTGCGGGCCGTCGAAGGTATGAAATGGGACGATATCGCCCGTATCTGCAAACGCACAGAGCGCACTGTGCGCCTGCGCTACGAGCGCTCACGCGGCTACCTGCGCGAATGCATCAATCGAGAGCGCACAGGCTACCGGCAAGTCCCACAACAAAGCAATGGATAAAACGGGTAATACAATAAAAGGATGGGTAGAGTAGCATTATGAATACACGTGAATTGCAACAATTGAAGATGGCATGGCTGGCCGCGAAGGCTGCAGGCGATACACAGGCACAGATGAACCTCCTGCTCGACCATCCCGAACCCGAAACGCAGGCGGCGCTCATCGATTTCATCGCGGCTTTCTCCGCGACAGAGTTTGCGGCGGCTAGCGCGGCATCCGAGCAACAGGCGCTCCTGCCCCTGACGCAGCGCGCCTATCAAACGGCGCTTGAGCGTGTCTTCGATACGCAGCCTGTGACCGCTGCCGCCACCCTGCGCGAACTACGGGCGCAGCACGGCCTCTCGCTCGTCAGCGCGGCGAAGAGCCTGCGCCTCGGCGTTGACGTGTGGAAGAAATTCGAGGACGGAGCCATCGAGCTTGCCAGCCTGAGCCAGCGCCAGCTTGAGCGCCTTGCCAGCTTCTTCCAGGTCGGCGCGGAACAGTTCAGCACGCTGCTCAACAACAGCCAGCCCGCGCTCACGCTCAACCGCCGTCAGACCGGCGATGCCGCCCGCAAGCAGCAGCAGAGCCAGCCAAAGAAACAGACCTTCGCC